>NZ_JASJFE010000093.1:0-2932 GCF_030067735.1 Microcystis sp. M53598_WE2
GAGAAAAGCCTCAACTCCAATCCCCGCTTGGGATTTACTTCGAGAAGCCCAAAATCGCTGAAACCCAGATATATCAAGGGAAAATCATAAATCGAGGTTAACCCTTTGTCCCGTAATGGTTTGAGCCTTTTTTGCTTACCGAAAACGCCTAAGTCCCACTAACCATGAAAACAACACAAGTAAGCTCCGATTTACATATATGCCATCTCTAGCAGATTCTTTGAGTTTTGATGGAGCCTTCCCAATCACGGCTGATTTAACAGGTTCTGGGGATTTAAGTGTATCCATCGAAACCCCTCCCTTAGGAGTCCTGAACTCTAACTCCTCCCCATCTACAGTATCCTCTGAGGCCCCCACGGTTTCAGCCTCCCCTACTGCTAAGAGTTCCCCATTGTTTCCCGCTCCTCTTAGTATTAACTCTTCTCGTTATTCCACCAGTCCAGGGTTGGGTCTTGCCTCTGTACCCGCCGCTGCCCCCGTCACCACCAGTCCAGCGTTGGGTCTTGCCTCTGTACCCACCGCTGCCCCCGTCACCTCAGAGCTAGAACCGGCAGCAACTAGGACTCTTGCCCCCCATGCTCCCAATCAACTCATTGTCAAGTTTAAGCAGGGGATCGCCAGTGCCCAAGTTGCTCAGTTTCAGTCCCTCTTTGGTGCTGTCAGAACCCAGACGATTAAACTGACGGGGGCGCAGGTTTGGAAGTTATCCGGGTCGCTCTCTGTGGAGAAGATTCTGGCACAATATCGCTCCAATCCGATTTTTGAATACATTGAACCCGACTATATTCGGACGGTGGGTGCATTTACTCCCGAGGCGACATTCCCCAATTACCCCAGTTTTAATCAACTTTGGGGACTGCATAACACCGGACAAAATGGTGGTACTCCCGATGCCGATATTGATGCCCCTGAAGCCTGGGATATTCAGACCGGCAATCCTAATTTAGTGATTGGGGTTATTGATACGGGGGTGGACTACAATCACCAAGACCTAGTTGGCAACATCTGGACAAACCCAGGGGAAATTGCCAACGACGGCATTGACAACGATGGCAATGGCTACATTGATGACATTCGCGGTTGGGACTTTGCCTATAACGACAATAACCCCAGTGATGTTTATGGTCACGGAACCCATGTTTCGGGAACCATTGCTGGCAAAGGAAATAATGGGGTAGGCGTGACGGGGGTGGCTTGGAATGCCAAAATCATGCCGCTGAAGTTTTTGAATGATCAAGGATCAGGCTCTACCTCCAATGCCATTTTGGCAATTAACTATGCGACGGCCAAAGGAGTTAAGCTCACCAATAATTCCTGGGGAGGCGGCGGTTTTAGTCAAGCGCTCTACGATGCGATTAACGCGGCGGGTCAGGCGGGGGCTTTATTTATTGCGGCGGCTGGTAATAATGGTAACAATAATGATGCGAATCCTTTCTATCCCGCCAGCTACAACCTTGCCAACCTTATTTCAGTTGCCGCTACCAATCGTAATGATCAACTGGTGACATTTGCTAACACTGGTGGTTGGTGGGGTTCCAACTATGGCTTAACCAGCGTAGACTTAGGCGCACCTGGTTCAGACATTTACAGCACCACTCCCAACAATAACTATGCCACCTATTCAGGGACATCCATGGCCAGTCCCCATGTAACTGGGGCGGCGGCTTTATTGTGGTCACAAAATCCTACTTGGACAGCCCAACAGGTGAAAAACACCTTAATGAACACGGGCGACCCCCTGGCATCCCTTGCCGGTAAAACGGTTTCTGGTAAGCGGCTCAATGTTTTTAATGCTTTGGGGGCTAACTTACCTTCTGTCACCGTCAGTGTCAGCCCGGCCAGTGTGCAGGAAGACGGTACGACTAACTTGGTTTATACCTTTACTCGCACTAACTTAAACCTGAGTTCTCCCCTGACCGTTAACTTCGGGGCGAGTGGCATAGCCAACGCCGCCCCGGTGGGAAGTGACCCAGCCGATTACAACGTATTAACAGGTAGTGGTGTCATCTTCGACCCGACGACAAAACTGGGAACCGTCACTTTTGCTGCTGGTGCGACAACGGCAACGGTCGAGGTTGATCCGATTGCTGACACCGTACAGGAAAACAGCGAATCAGTTATTTTAACCGTCAATTCTGGGACGGGCTACATTGATGGTTCTCCTAATACAGCAACGGGAACTATTATTTCTGAGGAAGGGTTTACCACCTACTTCTCGGATGATTTTGCCAATAACACGAAGGGTTGGACTCTGGGGAAAGAATGGCAAATCGGTGCCGCCACAGCTTCTACAGGTCAAAATTATGGGAACCCTGATCCCGGAACGGACAATACTCCCACAGCCGATAATGGTGTAGCTGGGGTTGTTATTGGTGGAAATGCCTCTACAGCCTTGCACGGCTTCTATTATTTAACCAGTCCGGTTATCAACACCAGCACCGCTAATAAGCTGTTCTTTGAATTTGCCCGTTGGCTCAATAGTGACTACACTCCCTTTGTGCAGAACAAAGTTGAGATCTTCAACGGTTCTAGCTGGGTCAATCTTTTGCCTAACAATTTCGACGAGGCTCCAGGAGTCCAAGATAACGCTTGGACCCCTCAACAATTTGATATTAGTGCCTACAAGAGTGCCTCAACTCAAATTCGTTTCGGGTTCAATGTTGGTAGCACTGATGTATTTACAGTAAGTTCGTGGAACCTTGATGATGTCAAAATCTATGGTGATGGGGGGATTACGACAAAATCAATCTCGATCGCCAAAACCACCGATGGTAAGGAAGCAGGTTCAGTAAGCAGTGTCTTTACCCTCACCCGCACCGGCGACCTCTCCAGTGCCTTAACGGTTAACTACACCCTGGCGGGTACTGCTACCCTCGGCAGCGACTACAATGACCCTGGAGCCGGCAAAGCCACCTTTGCGGCAGGTTCCTCC
>NZ_JASJFE010000827.1:0-2419 GCF_030067735.1 Microcystis sp. M53598_WE2
CAGTGACTCCTAAGATTTTACGTCACAAGTCGCTGAACAAACGGGAATAATTATGCAAACTTCATCGCAGAAAACGGGTTTCTTCGAGAAACCCGTTTTCTTGTAATAAATATTAATTTCTGTTACAGGGATATTGAAAGATTTGGGATTCTTTGCATAAAATAGTCGAAGTCATCCTTTGCGGTTAACGTCATGACTTCTACCCTGTTGCCCCTCCTTCCTTCTGTTTACGATGTTTTGTTCGATTTCGCTCAATCTGACGGTTTTTGGGCAAATTTAGCCATCGCTTTTGGCACAAGTTATGATGTGGTTAAGGCGACGCAATTACAACAGCAGTGGAAAAGCCGAAATTTTAGTCAAATTCCCCCAATTGAGGTACTTAGTGGTGAGGTTTTGGGGACGGCGAATGGTGCATATTCCAGCAGTACCAATAAGATTTATCTATCAGCATCTTTTTTGAATACGGCTTCGTCAGCAGCGATAGTTAATGTAATTTTAGAAGAAATTGGGCATTATGTGGATGCTCAAATTAATCCGGTGGATAGCGCGGGAGATGAGGGGGCAATTTTTGCGGAGTTGGTGCAGGGAAATAGTCTGGATGTGGCAACCTTGGAGGTATTGAAAGCTGAGGATGATTCAAAGATAATTAATTTAAATGGGGAAGTAATTACAGTTGAACAGAATAAATTGCTTAAATCTGGCAAGATTATTGTTGCTAATGATGAATTTACATTAAGTGATTCTGGATTTAGTAATGCTCCCGACGATTCACTATTATTTGCTCAGAATATCGCTAATTATTTTGCTAATGGGAAGAAAGGCTCATTTCTTGCTTATTCCGATAACCTTGGTTTCACAGGATTTCAACTATCTAAAGCTTTAACTGATGCAGGACATCAATGGAAGGTTGCACCTAATTTGCCATTCACGTTAGAGACATTACAACAATATGATGGAGTTTTTCTTGGCGGATCCCCAGTAGATAATCAGGTATTAATTGATTATGTAAACAGTGGAGGAAATGTTTATCTAATGGCAGGAACTGGAATTACTGGAAGTTTTGATAGTGTTACGAGTGAGGCTAATGCTTGGAAGGATTTCTTGAATAATTTTGGGTTGTCATTGGCAAATCAATGGAATGAGTTTTACGGCAATATTCCTATTAACCCTTCATCTCATCCAATTCTTGCAAATATAGATCAATTATATCAACAGTATGGTCAAACAATTATTGATCTAAATGCTAATGACAATCAAGGAGTATTAATTGCTAAGAGCAATGATGGACAGGGACTTTATGCTATTTACGATCCTAATTTTCAAGTCAATCTAATCACTAATGGTAGTTTTGAAATTGGCCCAGATCCTGGTGGTTATTTACCACTTAACCCTGGTTCTACCGCAATCACAGGATGGACTGTTACGAGGGATCAAATTGACTATACAGCTTATTGGGTAGATGCAGATGGCGATCGCTCTCTTGATCTCAATGGTTCGCCTGGAGTGGGTGGTATAGCTCAAACTTTCAGCACTATTGCAGGCCAACAATACCTTGTCTCCTTTGCCTTGGCTGGCAATACTTATAGTGGAACTCCCATCAGACAACTAGGAGTTTCAGCCGCAGGCCAGTCCGAAGTTTTTTCCTTTGATACTACAGGGTTTAGTGATGATAATATGGGCTGGGTAAATAAGACCTGGGTATTTACGGCAACTGCATCCACAACGACCTTGGAATTTTATAGTTTATCTATTGAGCCAGAAAATGCTGCTTTTGGCCCCGCACTAGATAACGTTTCCGTCATTTCTTTACTACCATCTATCACCTTAGCGGTAGCCCCAGCAAGCGTGACTGAAGACGGTACCCCTAACCTAGTCTATACCTTCACCCGTAGCGGAGTAACCACTAATGCTTTAACGGTTAACTACAGTGTTGGTGGGACAGCTACTTTTAGCACAGATTACACCCAAAGCGGTGCAGCAACTTTCACCAGTAAAACCGGGACAGTGACTTTCGCTGCTAATGCTACCACTGCTAAAGTCACAATAGACCCCACTGCTGACACAATAGTAGAAAGTAACGAAACCGTTGCTTTAACTCTCGCTTCTGGGACAGGATATGCAGTAGGTACGACTACTCCAGTGACGGGGACAATTAATGATGATGAACCCCCTATTATTAACCTTGCAGTTTCTCCCGCAAGCGTCACCGAAGACGGGACAACAAATCTGATTTATACCTTCACCCGTAGTGGATTAACCACTAATTCCTTAACCGTCAACTACAGTATTAGTGGGACAGCTACCCTTAATACCGACTACACTCGTACAGGGTCTAATAATACAGCCACCTTTGCTGCTGCTTCATCCACTGCTACAATCACAATTGACCCCACTCCTGACACAACAGTATAAAGTAACG
>NZ_JASJFE010001097.1:0-1333 GCF_030067735.1 Microcystis sp. M53598_WE2
AGGGCATACCGGAACCTTTGGGCTCGATCCAATAAACGCTTGGGGAGAGAATACCTCTACTTTTTCAGAAGCAATTCTGTCTAAGCAAGTAATCTCTGTGAACCAAGAATCCCCGTCTCTTTAGAGCGGGGAGTGTCAAAACAGGTTTGGCAAAATACTTCCCTAACTATTCCCCAATCTTTCCCCGATTTAAAATGATTTCTGGTCTTAATTATCTGAGCAAAGCTAGTTATCGCTGTATCTTGAGTTTAGGCAGTGCCGGCAGTATTTTAAGTCTCGCTAGTGCCAGCAGCATTTTAAGTCTGGTTAGCATCGGCAGTATGCTCAGTATTGGCAGTGTCGGCAGTATTCTTAGTATTGGCAGTGTTGGCAGTATTCTTAGTATTGGCAGTGTCGGCAGTATCTTTGGCATTTTTCAATATCATTCTCTGCCTAACTATCCAGAGTAGTTTTAATGAACTAATAGTCACCGCTTCTTTATCGATGGCGGTTTTTTGGCTCTCTTAGGTTTGGTGGGTAAAATGTATTCTAAGATACAGTCCTGCTGGCGAGCGAGTGGAAGGAACCACTCCAGACACAGAGGACACAAAGATTGATCGCTTCTATAGTAAGTTAAACTGATCACACAAGGAATAAGAGAGCCGTTTTTTGAGTTTAAACTGTGGGGCGATCGCTTTTTATGCAAACAAAATAGAAAGGGGTATTAATCGGATTAAGCGATTTATGAAACTGCGGCAAAACTAACACGACGATAAATTTCTAGCAAGGGAAGTTCAACGTTTAAACTCTCCAGAGGGATTATTTGACTAAGTTGATCGTAGGTTTGTAGTTGCCAGCGATCGCTCTGTGCGAGTCTAAAATATTGCTCAATGTAGGGTTCAGTTTGACTAACGAGCAGATATTCACAAAAACTTGGCAGGGAACGATATTTTCTAAATTTATCACCTCGATCATAGGCTTCCGTGGCGGGGGAAAGCACCTCTACAATAAATAAAGGATTAAGAATTTCGTCTTTGCGATCGCCGTTAAATTCCGGTTCATGGTTAACAACCATGAGATCGGTATAGGTTCCACAATGATATTCAGGAATCCACAACCGCAGATCGCTGTTATAGAGACGAAAATCCCTATCTCTCAATAAAAATCCCAAAAAAACCGAGATATTGATCGCGATTGCGCTGTGGGTTGCGGTTCCTCCAGGCATAAGAATCATTTCTCCATGGCAATATTCATAACGTTCCTGAGAAGTTTCAGCGATCGCCCGATATGCTTCCAAAGTGACAGGGGTTTTGGTGACTGTCGCAATAGTTGGTTTTTCTTGAGCGATAATCAT
>NZ_JASJFE010000747.1:0-11392 GCF_030067735.1 Microcystis sp. M53598_WE2
AAAACCTTATATTATACCATAAAAAAATTATGCAAGAGGTCTATTGAGAAAAAAGCCAAAACCTCCCTTATACCATAAAAAAATTATGCAAGAGGTCTAGTATGCCGATATTTTCTAGGTGTAGATAGCCTTGAATAGAGGTTCCTTCTAGGTTCAAAAATTTGTCAAGTATCATAAGTAAAATACTCTCGTTTTTGGGTATTCTATCAAATCTTAACTCTATTGTCTATCTTTTGGTATTAACCCGTTTGTGCCTCAAGTTTCTCCCTCTATAGATTTCAGCCACTTTTAGTTGTATACGCTCTCAGCGAATTTTATTTTCAATTAATTATTCGCATAACAAATCTCAAAGAGCCTATATTGATAAGGAAACGATGCAATTTCATCACGATAAACACCATGCAGCCTACGTTAATAATCTCAACCTGACAGTGGCAAAATATCCAGAATTGCAGAAAAAAACAGTAGTAGAATTAATTAAAAATCTTGACTCTTTACCCGCCGATATTCCCACCTCTGTCCGCAATAATGGCGGCGGCGATCTTAATCATACGATGTTTTGGCAGATTATGTCCCCCGATGGCGGTGGCGAACCAAAAGGAGAAATAGGGGCGGCAATAATCGCTAAATTTGGCAGTTTCGAGGAATTTAAAAACGCTTTCAACCAAGCAGATACTAAACTTTTTGGTAGTGGTTGGACATGGTTGGTTTTAAATAAGTCAGGACAACTAGAAATTACCAGCACTGCTAACCAAGATAGCCCACTAATGAAGGGATTACAGCCAATTATGGGCAATGATGTCCTGGAACACGCCTATTACTTAAAATACTGTAATCAACGGGCTGAGTATGTGAACTACTCTCAAGGTCGTTGAGAGCTTCCCGCTTCAATGGGATGCGCTTTCTACCTCGAAAGATAGCAAGTCTTACCTTCCCGACCCAGGCAGGAGTCCTAGTTCCTAAGACCCATACTTTTTCTGGCAACACGACCCGTCGAAGCTCGGTTATCGCTTAAGCAATAGTGGTCAAGATCCGTTTGTTATAGCATCGGTTTTTGAGAATTGTCTATATACAAAGTCAGCATTCATGACGGGAACCCTGGGGCGAATTACTTCGCCCCTTTAAAAGCCCCGTCCCATGGCACTAAGCGCAAGGGACTTCTGCTGACATTCAGTTAAAAGAGTGGTGGAATGTGGTTAACTGGGAGGAGGTAAATCGCCGCTATCTTCAGGCAAAAGCTTAACGATGACAACTTTTACGGTTACAGTTCCCGCTACCACTGCTAATATTGGGCCCGGCTTCGATTGTCTCGGAGCGGCCTTAACCCTATATAATCAGTTTACTTTTACCCTGCTGCCAGCAACAACAGCTAACCCTGTCAGCATTAGTGTCAAGGGAACTGAATCAGCTAAAGTTAGCCAAGGTGCTGATAATTTAATCTACACTTCTTTTTTGCAAGTTTATCAAAAAATAGGACAGAATCCGCCCCCTATCGCCATCGAGATCGGTTTAGGGGTTCCTCTGGCTAGAGGTTTAGGTAGTTCTGCCACTGCTATTATCGGCGGGTTAGTGGCCGCTAATCAATGCGCCGGAAATCCTTTATCTATGGGGGAAATCGCAGCATTAGCGATCGCATTGGAGGGACATCCAGATAATGTGGTGCCGGCTTTGCGGGGCAACTGTCAGCTATCGGCAGGTGATAGCACAAATTGGGCTATTTGTCAAGTATTTTGGCAAAAAAATCTCATTCCCGTCCTAGCGATTCCCGATTTTGAACTGGCTACGGAAAAAGCTAGGGCTGTTTTACCCGAAAAAATTAGCCGTCAGGAGGCAATTTTCAATATTTCCCGCTTGGGTTTATTATTGCGGGGATTGGAGACGGGTAACGGCGATTGGCTGAGAATTGCCCTAGAGGATAAACTGCATCAACCCTATCGCCAATCTTTGATCCCGGGTTACGAAAAGGTCAAAAAAGCCGCCATTAACGCGGGTGCTTACGGGATGGTAATTAGTGGCGCAGGTCCCACCCTATTAGCTTTAACTAACCCCGACAATGCCCAAAAAACAGCAACAGAGATGAAAAATGCTTGGCAGCAAGTGGGGATTAACTCTGAGGTGAAAATTTTAGCTTTAGATACCCTAGGGGCGCAAGTAAACTGTTAAGCATCCAATTTACTTGTTAAGAGTCCATGGCAGAGTGGTTGGGGTGTGGGGAAGCGGGGAGATGGGGAAGTGGGGGAATGGGGAAGTGGGGGAATTTTAACTAAAACCCTAAACCCCCAAAACCCTAAAACCCCAAAACCTTCCAACTCTCCAGAAACTTAACTCAGGCTGAGGAAGCCTCAACCAGTTGAAAGCCAAGGGATTGCGCCTTTTTCGAGAGATTGTTGATGACCCGTTGACGATACTGTTGTTCGTAATCATCTGCTCCCAGTTCTTGATAGGATTGTTTGGTCGTCCACAGATGATAAAAAATCCGCGCTATTTTATGTGCCGTAGCCGTAATCGCCTTGGCCGCACCAGCGCGGCGATAAAGACGACGATAAAAAGCCCCCAAAGCGCAACTAGAACGACTGACTGCTTGAGCGGCTAATCTAAAGGCCGTGGCGGCTCGATTGACAACTTTACGAGTTTGTGAGCTTTTGACTTTTCCGCTCCCGCCGCCTTGGCATTGATGATGTTTAACTTCTGGTCACTACTTTGGGTTTTTGAAGACTTGTTTCGGGATTTGGTCATGGCTTTCTTGGCTCCGAGTTATGATCGGGGAAGTACCCTTGTTCTAGGAAGGGTTTTTTATTTGATTCTCGACCACGGGTTCAAGAGTTAATCCTCGTCTCGCCAATTCTTTTTTCCTCTTTCCTAGGGACCTAGCTGATAATCGGGTCTCATGACACCATTGTTACTCCGGTTTGAGTTCAGGATACTTCCAGATTTAGAATATCAGGGCTTGTCCCTAGTTTCTCTTTTTCTTTTTAGGGCGCTTTGCGTCCTTCAGGAGCTGATCACTGATTCCCGTCTCCTGACTGCCAAAAACGTTACTATAAAAATAAATATAAATAATTGTTAAGAAAATGACGCAAATTACCGTTATTGGTGCAGGGATTGGCGGACTAACGGCGGCGGCATTATTGGCGCGTCGAGGTTATCAAGTCACAGTATATGATCAGGCGCTTGTCCCCGGAGGTTGCGCCTCGACTTTTTCCCGTCGGGGTTTTACTTTTGACGTGGGGGCAACTCAAGTGGCAGGATTAGAAGTAGGGGGCATTCATCAGCGCATTTTTGCCGAATTAGGGATAGATTTACCTGATTCTGTCCCCTGCGATCCCGCTTGTGCCGTTTTTCTGCCGGGGGAAACCACTGCGATTAACGTCTGGCGCGATCCGCAAAAGTGGCAAGAGGAAAGACAAAAACAATTTCCGGGCAGCGAACCTTTTTGGCAATTATTACAAAAACTCTTTCAAGCAAGTTGGCGTTTTCAAAGTCGCGATCCAGTTTTACCCCCGCGCAACTGGTGGGATTTAGGGCAATTAATCTCCGCTTTGCGTGTAGATACTGCCATTACCTTCCCTTTTACTTTGATGACTGTGGGCGATGCTCTGCGATTATACGGCTTAGAGAGGGATAAACGCCTAAAAACCTTCCTTGATCTCCAGTTAAAGCTTTATTCCCAAGTTACTGCCGATGAAACCGCTTTACTTTATGCCGCCACCGCTTTAGCAGTTTCTCAGTCTCCCCAAGGTTTATCCCACCTTCAGGGTAGTATGCAGGTATTAAGCGATCGCCTAGTAACAGCTTTGGAAAAATACGGCGGTAAATTGCAAATGCGCCACACAGTGGAAAAAATACTGACAGAAAAGGGAAAAGCCACGGGAATTATCGTCAGAAATCAAAAAAATGGTCAAATACATCCAGAAATGGCCGATGAGATTGTCGCTAATATCCCGATCCAAAATTTACCACAATTAATCGATCGCGACGCTATTCCCAGTCTTTATCACCAGAGAATCGAAAAACTTCCCCCCGCATCCGGTGCTTTTGTGGTTTACTTAGGAGTCGATCTCGCTGCTATTCCCCCCGATTGTCCCCCCCATTTGCAATTCCTCTACGATGACGATGGCATGATCGGCGAAAATAACTCTTTGTTTGTTTCCGTGAGTAAAGAAGGGGATGGTCGCGCTCCAGTGGGAAAAGCGACGATTATTGCTTCTTCCTTCACCGATACCAGTCTTTGGTGGCGAAAAGGAGAAGATAATTATCAGCAATTAAAAGCAGCATACACCCAAGAGGCGATCAATCGTCTCGGTAATTATTTCCATCTTAGTCCTGATCACATCGTTCACATCGAATCAGCTACACCTCGCACTTTTGAACGGTTTACAGGGCGAAATCAGGGCATTGTCGGCGGTATTGGTCAAAGACTGTCCACTTTTGGCCCTTTTGGCGTAGCGACGCGCACTCCGATCCCCCATCTTTGGTTAGTGGGAGATTCCACCCATCCGGGAGAAGGTACTGCCGGAGTCAGCTATTCGGCACTAACGGTAGTTAGACAGATTGAAAATAAATTATTAGCTTCTAGTTAAGTGGGTGGGTGGAATTAAATCCGACATTCCGCACATCTTCATATACCTTTATATATTTTTACATTCCCCAAGATGTTTTGACGAAAAAGCTTCATTGTAGAAACTACTATTGAGAACATTTTCAATAATTGATTTTTTCTGAGAAAACAAATTACAATTCTTCACCTTGATGAAAATCGATCCTTGTAGCTACAATCTTTACTGGCAAAGGGTTGTAAGCAATGTATTAGTAAAAATTATCAATTGAATGTTAAGAAGTGCGGAAGGTGGGTTGTAATTATTCTGTACAAAGATGAGAGGATTTTTCGTACCTGCTCTGATACTCTGGTTTTTATTCACCTTTAATGAGAGGAAATAACCTAGTGAAGCTCAATGCCCTTAATTCTTTAGCTTTCGCCACAGGGACAGTAACTCTACTGTTAAGTAGCGTGTCTTCTGTTAGTGCTTATACCATTTATACAAATCGGACTGCCTGGGAAGCGGCACTCGCCACGAACCCCTCGTACAAGATTACCACCGATACCTTTAGCAATACTATTTCTTCGGCACAGTCAATTACCCTAGATTCAGGGATTGTTTCCACTAATTCCGCTCCTCCCACACTGCCTAATTCGTTTAATAACAACAGTGTCAGCATCGTCAATCCTGGTGTTTACGATAATGCTTCCGGTACACTTACGGGTGCTTCTGATACCATAACCTGGCAGTTTCCTGCTACCGTGTTGGCTTTTGGTGCTGACTTTTCCCGCATTGATGAGTTAACTCTTACTGGCAATTTCGATGGCACAGGAGACCAAACTATTTCTATCAATCCTACAATTGGTGGAGAGAATGGGTTTCTCGGTATTATCGGGACAGCAGAATTTAGTTCTGTTATCTTTGCCAATAATACAACAGCTGTCGATAGTTTTAGTATTGACAATGCTTCTTTTGCTACCAAAGTTCCTGAACCCAATGCGGTTGTTGCTTTCGCCATACTTGGGGGTAGTCTGTTCTTAATTAAGAAAGCCAAGGGCAGCTGACTGGCTGATAATCAGTAATCAGTGAAAAGATGGCAAGAAACTGCTATTTAATACTGCACACTTACCACATACTGCTCACTTAAAACTCAAATCTGTTAACTGTTAACTTACCCACTGATAACTGATAACTGATAACTGATAACTGTTATAAAGCGCCGGCTGCCGTGCGATCGAGTATTCCCGCTCCTAGATGAGAGGTAATATTAATTGCTTGTAGGACCGGTTGAGAGTCAACCCCTTTGGGATAATCGATAACACTAACCGCACCATTTCCCTGTTTAATATTCCAGAAATTGGCGGGTTTTAAACCCAATAAATAACAAAGAATCACCTTATTAATGGCATCGTGGGCCACTACCATAATTGTTTTGGGTTGATCGCTATTACTATAGGTTTTAACGATTTGCCGCCAACAAGCGATCGCTCGATCCCAAACCTCTTGTAAATTCTCCCCTTCCGGCATTTGTACGGTTTCCGGGGCATTTTTCCAGTCTTCTAACATCCCGGGGAAACTCGCTTCAATTTCCTCCTCTAATTTGCCTTCCCAAAGTCCGTGACAGATTTCCGTCAGATCCCCTTGGGTATCTAAGGTGACATCGGGGTGATATTGCAGGATAATTTGGGCAGTTTCCTTGGGACGGGACAAAGGACTGGTGACAGCGTGATCGATCGCCGTTTCTCGCAGAAATTCGGCGGCTTTCTCAGCTTGAGCTTTGCCATTATCATTGAGAGGAATATCGCGCACACCTTGAAAACGTTTATCCCGATTCCATTGGGTTTCTCCGTGACGCACCAGCAGCAGCCTCGAACCTTGGAAAGGAGGACGCGGTGGGGGTAAAGCTATCCCTAGGTGTGCCGTTTGATTGAGGGATTCCACCTGGACAGGATCACCAAAATTACCCGTAAAATTGAGAACATTAACGCAACAGTTAGATTGTTGTAGGGAATGGTATAAGGAAACCGGAATACCGATAGCACTGAGGATTAAACAGCGATTAATGCCGTTATGGGCAACAATGAGGATAGTTTGGCCCTCGTGTTGGGGAATAATTTCTCGCCAAAAATCTTGGGCTTGTTGATAGAGAGAGAGAACGGGATAATGTTCTTGACCATCGGGCAGTATCATCTTAAATTCGTGAGGTTTTTGGTGCCAATCCCGATATTCTTGAGGGTATTGAGCTTTTACCTCCTCTTTGACCATATTTTCCCAGATAGGCAGATCGATTTCTAGTAACTGCGAAGTGGGTTGAATGACGGGAGAATTATTTAAACGAGACTGAATCACCTCAGCAGTAGATTTGGCTCTTTGGAGAGGACTACAGTAAAAAGCGGCGATATCGATTTGACTGAGGGCATTTCCTACTTTTTCCGCATCCAGATGGCCTTTTTCCGTCAAAACCGAGCCATCACTGCGACCTTGTATTTTCTGCTCTGCGTTATAACTGCTTTGTCCATGACGAACAATAATCACACGGGTAGCCAAGCGGTTCAGTCTCCTTAACTAAAAGTCTCAATATCAGATTACAGGCGATCGGGATCGGAGTACAAATCAGTGATCAGTGATCAGTAATCAGTGTAGCGCATTTGTACTAAAATATCGCCTACAGTTTCAAGGCAGCACAGAATATCAAAACTTCCTGACATAACAATCTTTTTGGGATCAAGGGTTTGGCGGTTTTGTCAAGAAACCATGACAATGTACTTGGTGAAAATCGGAATCTTGCTGTTTAATAGGTATTTATAACAAGCGATTCCCTTGATCCCCATCGAGTGGATCTCTCGTTCACACAGCAATCGATGAGTAGTTAGAAGGGTTAACCAGATCACTGCTTTTGCAAATGCTCAAAAACATTTGCCGTCGTAACTAATCGGAGAGTGTCAACTCATGGTCCCAGAATACCCACCCTTAGATGAGATGACCTTGCGGCAACTGCGACGAGTTGCCAGTCAATACAGCATCTCTCGTTACAGTCGGATGCGGAAAACGCAATTAATCGAGGCAATTACCCAAGCTATGGGAGTAAGCGGCAATTTTAAATCTACTATTAAAGAGGAAAAACCAGTGGAAGCAGCAAAATTTGAATTAGGTCAAGCTAACCCGATCGAAGATATCCTAGGTTCGGTGGATGATGGTTTAGGAGATCTGCCCGGTGGCTACGGTGAAAATCGCATTACCCTCCTACCTCGCGATCCTCAGTGGGCCTATGCTTACTGGGATATCCCCAACGAATCAAAAGAAGATCTACGTCGTCAAGGGGGACAACAGTTAGCCCTGCGTCTTTATGATGTCACCGATATAGATCTCAATAGCCAAGGCGCGCATAGCGTCCAGGAATATCTCTGTGATGAATTGGCCCGGGAATGGTATTTACCGATTCCAGTCAGCGATCGAGATTATGTTATCGATATCGGTTATCGTTGTGCTGATGGTCGTTGGTTAGTTTTGGCCCGTTCTCCTTTAGTGCGGATTCCTCCCGTCTATCCTTCCGACTGGATTGAAGATGTTTTTGTCACCGTTAACTGGGAAGAAGAACTGGTGGGCAAAACTGTTTACGAACTCGTCCCCCCCAGCAAACGCTACGGCAGCAGCGCCGGAACCACGGGAACTAGCCCCATCTACGACCAAATTTTCGAGAGTGTCGGCGATATCGAGGCCCTACGGGTGGCCGGTTCCTTGTTTGGTTCCATGCAGCACGTCGCCGGTTCCGTACCGATGTCGGAAGTGATCAGTTCTTATGTATTCCCCTCCGGGGTTGGTATGTGGGCAGTTCCCACGGTATCGGGACTAACCGCTTCCGGTATCGGCATAACTGCTTCCGGTATCGGTATGGGTGCTTCGGAAACCCTACAACGTCCGCGCAAATTCTGGTTAGTTGCCGATGCAGAATTAATCGTCTATGGTGCTACGGAACCCGATGCCACCGTAACTATCGGTGGTCGTCCGATTAAACTCAATCCCGATGGCACTTTCCGCTATCAGATGTCCTTCCAAGATGGTTTAATCGATTATCCGATTATGGCCGTGGCCGCCGATGGTGAACAAAATCGTTCTATCCACATGAAATTTACCCGGGAAACCCCCTCTCGCAATACCAACACTAAAGATGAGGCGGTTCTAGAATGGTTATTCTAGATCGGGTTTTCTAACGTTACCAAAGCCAACCTAATTACTTCCCCCTAACTGAGATTTAGTTAGGGGATTTTTTTCGAGAAGTTAACGGCAAGCTACCGAGGGGGTTGCTTGCCGCTATCAACTTCTATTCCCAAATCTGACAGCTTAGATCGCCCGATTTTTGGGAAAGACGCAGATTTTCACCGTAATCGACGGGAACATCGATCACCGTAGGCACCTCTTGCCGGAAAGCCTCCTCTAGTGTCGGGATCAAATCCTGAGTAGATTCCACCCGATAGCCTTTTAATCCCATACTTTCGGCAAATTTAACAAAATCGGGATTACCAAACTTAATAAAAGAAGATGTCCCAAAATAGTTTAACTGCTTCCATTCGATTAAACCGTAACCGCCATCATTAAAGATGAGAGTGACGAAGGGAGTTCCCACCCGCAAAGCTGTCTCCAATTCCTGACAATTCATCATAAAACCGCCGTCCCCCGTCACCGCCACAATGCGCTTATTGGGATAAACTAACTTAGCGGCGATCGCACCAGGGATAGCAATACCCATAGCGGCGAAACCGTTAGAAATAATGCAAGTATTGGGACAATCGGAGTGATACTGGCGCGCCATCCACATTTTATGAGCGCCCACGTCACAAATAGCGATATCTTCCGGTCCCATCACCTGACGCAGATCGTAGATCAATTTTTGTGGCTTGATCGGAAAACCCGTATCATTGGCATAGGTTTCGTAATCGGCCCGAATTTCCGTCTTTAATCCCGCGGTGACAGGAGTTGGTTTATTCTGGCGATCGGCCCGTTTGAGGATATCGATGAGAGAATCGGTGATATCACCCACCACTTCCACCACCGGGGCATAACTGCTGTCAATTTCCGCCGGAGTCATGCCGATGTGAATAATCGGTAATTTCCCGTCTGGATTCCATTTTTTCGGGGAATACTCGATTAAATCGTAACCAACAGCGATAATTAAATCACTGCGCTCGAAGGCACAACTAATCAAATCCCGTTGCTGTAATCCTACCGCCCAAAGAGCCAGAGGATGGGTATAGGGAATCACCCCCTTACCCATAAAAGTGTTAGCCACAGGGATATTCAAGGCCGTGGCGAATTCCGTTAAAGCCTCACTAGCATTAGCGCGAATTGCCCCATTTCCCGCCAAAATCAAGGGATTTTTCGCTTTAGAAATCACCGCCGCCGCCATGTTCAAAGTCCGGTAGGAAGCGTAAACTTTTTCCTGACTATCGAGGGGCAAGGGATGACCATCGGCAGCCATAGCGGCGATATTTTCGGGAAGATCAATATGAACTGCCCCCGGTTTCTCACTTTGGGCGGTTTTAAAGGCTCTCCGTACCACTTCTGGGGTGATACCCGGCCGCACGATTTGTTTATTCCATTTCGTCACCGGGGCGAACATGGCCACCAGATCCAGGTATTGATGGGATTCAATGTGCATCCGATCGGTTCCCACCTGGCCGGTGATGGCCACTAAGGGCGCCCCATCGAGGTTAGCATCGGCTACCCCTGTCATCAGGTTAGTCGCCCCCGGTCCTAAAGTGGAGAGACAAACCCCCGCTTTTCCCGTCAAGCGTCCATAGACATCGGCCATAAAAGCCGCGCCCTGTTCGTGACGGGTGGTGATAAATTTGATCGAGGAGTTTTTCAGGGCTTCCAAAACATCGAGGTTTTCTTCCCCGGGTAGCCCAAAAATATACTCGACCCCTTCATTCTCTAGACATTTAACTAGAAGTTCGGCTGTGTTTAATTCCCCCATAGTTCCCTCCTGTAGAGCTTACTTCATCAGTAAAGTCTCTAGAGATAGTTCATCCCGGCGGATTGAGGTTGTTGCGCTCAACTCGTCGGGATGATATCAGTAGACTATATGTACCAATGTAGCTGACTAAAATTTTGTTTAAGTCTATCCATATACCATTGTGACTTAGATCTTGACCCTTGGCAGATTATTTATTAGCACAATTGGGGAGAATTTTTTTTAGGCCGTTAATTCTTCGGCAGCGTGGGCTAGTTGGGCGGCGACTTTGGCTAGATAGGGACGACTTAACCACCAGATAAAGGGGGACAGCCAACCCCGCAGAGTGACAGAATAGGAAATATAACTACCACAGAGGGTTGATTCCACTTGGTAGGTCATTTTCTGTTCCATGCCCGGGATAGCGAGAACTCTGAGGCTGAGGAGTTCCCCGGGGCGGACATTTTCCACGAAAACCCGGATAGGAATGGGAGTCAGACGGGTGACAGCTTGATAGATTAACCCTGGTTTAGCGATTAAACCCAAGGGAACATCAGCCTTGGCGATCAAAGGATGCCAAGAGACATCGGCCACATTGATTAATTTTTGCCAGAGGACATCGACGGGGGCGGTACTGACCACCCGATAGGTTTTGTAGAGTGAAAACTTACAGAATAGTCTGCCTTTGGCCGCTACAATCCTTAAGGAAAAATTGAGAATCACCGATTGCCTCCCGCAAAAATAATCTAGGGAATCTTCTATTTTGACATACCCCACGCCGTAAACGGACGTGGATTCTTCTCGCATCACTGCTGTGAATTTCTGGCTCAACGAGTCCACTTGAATTAGATTCCTGGCGAAATCCCACCCAGAGGTGGTTCTCTCCTCAGACTTTCGCGACCTT
>NZ_JASJFE010000455.1:0-1480 GCF_030067735.1 Microcystis sp. M53598_WE2
CCGATCGAAGCCATTATCAGTTATCAGTTATCAGTTATCAGTTATCAGTTATCAGTTATCAGATGTGAGTTTTCACTTCACCCATTACTGTTTACTGAAAAAAGGCTCCCCACTTCCCCACCTCCCCAATTCCCCAATTCCCCAATTCCCCAATTCATAATTTATAATTTATAATTCCCACTCCCTTTTTTTACCTTTTATGACTATAATTGTCGATTATCGCTTTCCTCCCGCTATTAATGCCGAAAAACAGGCAAAAATGATCGCTATCGGTCAAACCGCCGGCACTTGGAGCGAGCGCCACAGTCATCGTCAAGAGCAGCTGCAACAACACCTAGGGGAAGTGGTGGGGATCAGGGAGGAAGCAGACGGTTATAAGGTGGCTAGGGTGCGTTTTCCCCAGATAAACGTTGAAAATGACATCGCCAGTCTTTTAACCATGATTTTCGGCAAATATTCCATGGCTGGAGCAGGAAAAGTGGTGGGGGTGTATCTCCCCGAAAGCTACGGCACAAAAGCCAAGGTGGGAATCACCGGAATTAGGCAACGTTTGGGGGTTTATGATCGACCTCTAGTGATGGCAATTTTTAAACCCGCTTTAGGACTATCGGCGCAAGATCACGCCGATATCCTGCGAGAAGTGGCTTTTGCTGGCTTAGACGTGATTAAAGATGATGAAATCATGGCGGATCTTCCCGTGGCTCCCACCCACGAGCGCCTAGATTGTTGTCGTCGGGTTTTGGAGGAAGTGCGGCAGCAAACCGGTAGAAATGTTCTCTATGCGGTCAATGTCACTGGAAAAGCGGACGAATTGCAGAGAAAAGCCCGTTTATTAGTGAAACATGGGGCTAATGCCCTGTTATTAAACGTTCTTACCTACGGTTTTTCCGTTTTAGAAGCTTTAGCCAGTGATCCGGCGATCGATGTGCCTATTTTCGCCCATCCTGCCTTTGCCGGAGCGATGTGTGCCGGTACTGATACGGGATTAGCCTATTCTGTGGTTTTGGGAACGATGATGGCTCACGCAGGAGCCGATGCGGTGCTATATCCCGCCGCTTACGGTAGTTTACCCTTCGATCCCCAGGAGGAGGGCAAAATTCGCGATATTTTGCGCAATAGAAACGTTTTTCCGGTTCCCTCGGCCGGCATTCGTCCAGGTATTGTTCCCCAGGTCCTTCGGGATTACGGACGTAATGTTATCCTCAATGCGGGAACTGGAATTATGGACCACCCATCGGGACCGGCCAGTGGTGTGAGGGCTTTTTTTGAAGCTTTAGCCAGAATAGAAGCGGGTGATTCTTTTGATCCCGCCAATTTGCCCGAAGGAGCCTTAAAACAGGCAATTCTAGAGTGGGGTTAAGCTCAATTCTTTCAAATGCACTATATAGGGTTTGCGGCAAAAAGTTTTTCTTGGGGGCAGGGTGTGGGGTGTGGGGTGTGGGGTGTAGGGTTTTACCGATTTTCAGGTGGTCAACTACCC
>NZ_JASJFE010000251.1:0-6272 GCF_030067735.1 Microcystis sp. M53598_WE2
AGTGGGGTGTAGGGTGTAGGGTGTAGGGTGTGGGGTGTGGGGTGTGGGGTGTGGGGTGTGGGGAGAATAAAGCTGCCTATTGCCTATTGCCTATTGCCTATTGCCTATTGCCTATTGCCTATTGCCTCCTGACTGACTCCTGATAACTGATAACTGATAACTGATAACTGATGAAAAGATTAGCTTGGTTCGATCGCTTAGTGTTAGCGACTATTTTGGCCTTAATTGCCGGGATATCGTCGATTTTGATCCAGGGAAATCAAGTTCCTACCCGAGGGGAGAATTTTAGCTGGCAAGGACGAAAAATCGGCGTTAGGGACAATTATTTTACTTTAAGTTTTAATCGACCGATTGACCGTTCCGACATAGAAACCGGACTGGTGATCGATCCTCCCTTGCCGGGTAAAATTAGCTGGTCTGGCGATCGCTTGACCTATACCTTGACGGAATTGCCCATCTACGGCAAAAAATATCAAGTAAAGTTACCCATTGCTCAAGGTGAGGACTTTATCGGGGAATTTTACACCCACGATCGAGCTTTTGCCTATATTGGAGTCAACCAAGAGGAAAGAGGTCGTTTAATCGTCTGTAATATCATTCAGGGGGCAAATAACGTCACAGAACTGAAAAAAACCATCCTTACCCCTGCGGATCTGGTGGTCACGGATTTTCAAATCTATCCGAGGGGAGAGAGAATTTTATTCTCGGCCTTCGATCGCTCTGACTTAGGACGAGACACCCCGAAACAGCAACTTTACACGATGACCACGGGTTTAAATCATGACGAAAATGGTCAAAATTTGCCCATTGGTCGTATAGAAAGGTTTTTAGATGCGAAAACCTATCAAAATCTGCGCTTTGATCTCTCAGATAACGGCAAAACCCTAATCGTGCAGAGAATTAATCATGGGAATCCGGGGGATGCCAGTTTATGGGTAATCAGTGATGATGGACAATCGCGACCGTTAGGAATGCAAGGGGATAATTTTTTACTATCTCCCGACGGTAAAAAAGCGGTTGTCAGTCAAACGGGAGGGGTAGCGGTGATTCCTTTGGATGTCCAAGCGGGAAAACCGGAATTTTTGCCTACCTACGAGAAAATACTCGCTTTTTCCCGGGATGGTCGCCAAAAATTAATGGTGAAATCAGAACCGGATAATCAGCGATCGCTATTTTTGCTCAACGATCAGGGAGAGTCAAGACTACTATTAAGAACAGCTAATCCGATTATTAGCTGTGAATTTGAACCGCGACAAGAAAAAACCCTTTACTGTCTGAAAAGCGATCTGGTCATGGGCAGCGATGGCAAAGTGAAAGAAGAACCATTTTTAGGGATTATTGAGCTAAAAACGGGTAAAATGATGCCCCTGCTGGCCTTACCTAATTATCGTGACGTGCAGATGAGTATGTCTCCCGATGGCGTGGCCTTATTATTTGATCAGTTAGCAACCACACCCTTTGGAGTCAGAAATGATTTAGTCACCGGGGAGGGGTCGAGCATTGCCGATGGTCGTCTCTGGTTATTACCACTCCCCGATCAATTCAGTCCCAATAGCACCCCGAAAATTTTACCTCAAGAACTCAACGCCGGTTTTAAACCCCGTTGGCTGCCCTAAAATTATTGATCGGTAGCTATGTTATCAGGTTCAAGAGTTAAGTTTTCAGTGAATTTATGCTACTTCAGCGATTTGCTTTTTTATTGCGTCCTAGTGGCGATATCGAGATCGAGCGGGGGATTCGGACTTTATTAGCGATTGCGGTACCGATTATTATCGGTGATATTTTAGATCAGTCAGAATTGGGGTTAATGGTCGGTTTAGCGGCTCAAACCTTGATTTTAGCCGATGTAGGGGGACTTTACCGCCTGAGAGCGAAAACTCTCGTCGCTACGACTATCGGGATGGCTCTAGCTTTGATTATCGGCACATTAGCCAGTGCTTGGCTAGGATTGACCGTAGTGATAGTTTTTTGCGGGTTGTTTCTAGCGGGTTATTTGACGGTTTACGGGGAAAATGGGGCGTTAGCTGGGGTAGTAATTAGTTTATTGCTGCTTTTTGCTGTTTCTTTGCCATCGGGAGATATTGTCGTCGCTTTACAACGGGCCGGAATCGCTGTGTTGGGAGGGGGATGGACAATTTTTTTAGCCCTGTTTATCTGGCCTTTTCGCCCTAATCAGCCTTTACGTCAGGTAACGGCGGAAAATTTTCAGGGTATCGCCACTTATCTCCGCTCTTTGCCCTTACACTCTCGTTCTAATGCTAATGAGGAGCCATATTTTGACAAAATCCGCCAACTGTTGCTCCGTTCTAGGAAAACTGTCACCTTGACGCGTCGGGGACGTTGGGGAAAAAGTGAGCTGCGGGAATTGTTAATCGTCTTGATCGAAGATAGCGATCGCATTAATACCAGCTTAATCGCGCTGCGAGAATTGCTTCATCTTCATCCCTTGCCACAACTGACCACGGTGGGTATTTTATTAGAAGATATTCTCGTGCAAGTGGCGGAAATTAGCGAAGATATTGCCTGGTTAATTTTGGGTAGAAATAAACGACCGGATTGTGAGCGCTTGCAGCTATTACTCAAGGCGATCGAGCAACAAAAAAACCTGCAAGCTAAAGTTTTAGAAAATGCCCAGGATGATTATAGCAGTTATGTGGCAATTTCCCAATTAAATAATCGTTTAAAAAAATTATTTAAACAGCTAAAAATAGCCAGTGAAACAGCGCAACATTTGCGGCAAAGCGAGGAATTTTCAGATAAAAAAAATCCTTGGCATCGGAACTTTGAAGGGATAGAAAAAGAGTACAGTCAAGAAAAAGCTTGGTGGGAACCATTAAAATCTAATTTTAATCTAGAATCGCCCCTATTTCGTCATGGTTTACGCTTGGGTTTGGGAAGTGCGCTAGGAGTTTTGATTTACAACAAGCTAGGAATTACCCATAGTTTTTGGATTGGTTTAACCTTAGTTATTGTGTTAAAACCAGATTTTAGCTTGACTTTTCAACGCTTTTTAAATCGGGTGTTTGGCACGATTTTAGGCTCGTTTTTTGTTTTGGCACTGTTGCGAATTATAGATAATCCGATCTGGTTAGAAATTATTGGGATGATTTCTATAGCGATCGCTTTAGCTTTGGTGCGATTTCACTATAGTTTGGCCGTATTTTTTATCACAATTTTTGCTTTAATCATCAGTCGTCTGGATGCCAGCAATGACGGTATTAATTTAGAGTATATCAGAATAGTTTATACTTTAATCGGTAGTGCTTTAGCCTTTGCACTTTCCTTCGGTTTTTTACGGTTTAATGAAGATGAACGTTTTTCCCTCGCTGCCATTAAAGCATTAGAAGCTAATCAAATATTTTTTCAGTCAGTTATGGCAGTTTATTTGGGAGAATCATCCTATCAAACTGCAATTTTATCTTCCCATCGCAATAAAGCTCGACGAGCAAATACAACTATGCAAACGGCCCTACAAAGACTAATTGATGATCCTAGCACACCCTTTCCACAAATGGAACCGGCAATCACTTTAAGTAATTATATTCCTCGTTTTGGTCGCGGGGTGACAGTTTTATTGACGGAATTGGAACAATATCGCGGTAGTCCTCCCCATCCTAATCTCAGTCTGTTCACACAACAATTAACCCAAGCTTTGACGCAATTAACCCAAGCTTTGCAAACAAATAATCCTCCTTCTCCCTTACCTCCCCTCGAAGATACTTTAGAAGAAGTCCTCGATCATTTGCAAGAATTGCGAGAGGAAAGGTTAGTGGAAATTGGCAATCAACAAGAGGGAACTAATCTCCATAAATATTTAGGGGATTATAATATTGTCACCACGGAACTTGTGGAATTATCCAGTCGTGTGGGGGTAATGAACACAGCAATCGATCGTTTTATTAGAAGTTAAAATTTAGTTATTAAGTAGTTGGACAAAAGTAAAGTTAACTGTGGGGTAAGGAGTCGGTCGTCAGGAGTCGGTCGTCGGTCGTCAGTAAGAATTGCGGCAATTTACATTTCTTAAGATAGACAACAGAATTTATGTCCGACTACTTAATAGGGTAAAATTAACTTTTTGGTTAGGATAGGCAAGAGGCAAGAGATTCGATCGAGATTAGCTGAAATTCTAGAGAATTATTGCATAATTAGGGTTTGCTGAA
Organism: Microcystis sp. M53598_WE2; assembly: GCF_030067735.1. Lineage (NCBI taxonomy): Bacteria > Bacillati > Cyanobacteriota > Cyanophyceae > Chroococcales > Microcystaceae > Microcystis > Microcystis sp. M53598_WE2. The sequence continues at coordinate 4,161 of NZ_JASJFE010000251.1, forward strand.
TAAATCTAAAAACCTTGTTGGATAAAAATTTTAGACTTTTTTGATATCAAAAAGTGTCAGCCATTGGAGTGAACGGGGGGGAATAAAACCCTACACCCCACACCCTACACCCCACACCCTACACCCCACCAACAGACTGTTTCAGCATACCCTAATTATTGAGGGTAATAATCTGGGCGCTAAAACCCTGTTTAGTTAACTCTTGTACCCGTTGTTTAGCTTGGTATTGTTGCTGAAATAACCCCGCTTGAATCACATTTTCTCCCGCGCGGATAAATGCGAGGGGTTCAATTTCTTGAATTTTTGCCAACGCTTCCGCACTATTACTACTAACTTCCACGCGAAAGAGTTGATTAGCGGCAATAACCCGCTGCTGTGGTGCGGGGGGTTTATTGGCGCGATTTTGAGGTCTGGGTGCTGGTGGATTGACAGTCGGACGAGGATGATTATTAATCACCGTAGCATCGGCAGGACGCACGGTAGCGGGAGCTTGAAAAACGTATTCTCTCAGGGGTTGATTACCGGAAACTGGGGCAGCCACCGGGGGGCGAACTGATGGAGAATTAACTGGGGGTAAATTTAAGGGTGAACATTGGGAACAATTAACAGCACTGGGACTGTCTGAACGTTTAGTTGGTTGTCTCACCGCCGGCGGTGGGGGCAAACGACGACCGGGATAAAGATTCTGGGCAAAAGATAAGTTGGCTTTTAGCAGCAGCGTTCCTTGAGCGATTATCCCGACTTTTAACCAAAATAAAGCCGAGAAAAACAGTAGGTTTGTTCTCATTGTGCTGGTTTGTCCTCACACGAAATTTGGGTACACCATGTCCAAATTTTAAAGGAGGAGATGCTAGTCTAGAAAGTATATTGGTTAAAAATCATGACAAGGTTTATGGGAAAAGTTGTTGTCGGTCTATCGGGGGGAGTAGATAGCTCTGTTGCCGCTGCCGCCTTACACGCTCAAGGTTATGATGTTATTGGCTTGACCCTGTGGTTAATGAAGGGTAAAGGTCAATGCTGCTCCGAGGGGATGGTAGATGCGGCCTTTATTTGTGAGCAGTTGGGGGTTCCCCATCATATCGTCGATAGTCGCGAGCTTTTCCAAAAAGAAATTATTGATTATCTAGTTTCCGGTTACGAAGCGGGAATCACACCGCTGCCCTGTTCTCAGTGCAATAAAGCGGTAAAATTTAGCCCGATGCTGCATTATGCTAGGGAAACCTTGCAAACGGATACTATTGCCACCGGTCACTACGCTAGAATTCGTTTTTCTCCTGAAAATAACCGTTATCAACTGCTGCGCGCCGTCGATAAAAATAAAGATCAATCCTATTTTCTCTATGATCTAACTCAAGATGTACTGCGTGGGACTTTATTTCCCTTGGGCGAACAAACCAAGGCAGAAACCCGCAGGATTGCCCAGGAATTTCGCTTAAAAACAGCAGATAAACCCGATAGTCAGGATTTATGCTTGATTGAAGCTCACGGAACTATGCGATCATTCTTGGATAAGTATATCGCCGTTAGTGAGGGCGATATCGTCGATCTCGATGGCAAAGTTTTGGGTAAACATAGCGGTATCCATCATTATACGATCGGACAACGCAAAGGCATCGGCATCGCCGCCGCCGAACCCCTGTATGTGGTAAAACTGGATCCCGTCATGAATCGGGTTATCGTCGGTAATCGCGAAAGTGCCGTTAGTGCCGCTTGTCTTGTCGGACGGATGAACTGGGTTTCTATTGCCGAACCCACCACCCCTATCCGCGCGCAAGTACAGGTACGTTATCGTTCTCCGGCCGTTCCCGTCAATGTTATCCCCCTAGAAAATAATCAAGTGAAGCTGGTTTTTGATCAACCACAATTTAGCATCACCCCGGGCCAAGCAGCCGTGATTTATGAAGGGGAGATTGTCCTCGGTGGGGGGATTATTTCAGGAGCCACCCCATAGGGAGAGCCACCAATTCACAGAATAACCTGATTATGGTTCGGGGGTCATTCTGCCAATTAGGGACTCTCCCCGGCAGGTTTAGCTAAAAATTAACGACGGGGTACAGAAGCCTCGATGTTAATATTCATAGCGGAGACTCTTGGTACAGGATTGCCTTTGGC
>NZ_JASJFE010000112.1:0-1314 GCF_030067735.1 Microcystis sp. M53598_WE2
CTTAATTCCTTCTTTCAAAACTATACCTATCAATCGTTTCCCCTTTTTTTAAGTTTCTTCTCTTTTTGTTAAGAAAGATCTGACTAATGGATAGCCTTATCAAGGGGGGCAGGGGGGATCAAAGACAAAATCTATCTTCAATTTAATTGAAACCACTTACTTAGAACTGTTCAATCTTATAAGATTAAAGTTTAGCACTCGATCGCTGTTAAGCGTGTCTTTTTTGATGCCAATTCCAGGCGTGTTCAACTATTACCTTGAGATCGGCATATTGGGGATGCCAACCGAGAACCTGTTTAGCTTTATCACTACTGCCGATTAAAATGGGGGCATCGCCGGCCCTTCTGGGACTTTCGATGACGGGAATATCTAAACCAGTTACTGCTTGTGCTGTTTCAATCACTTCACGCACGGAAAAACCGTTACCATTGCCCAAATTAAACACATTACTTTCGCCCCCATTTAAGAGATATTCTAAGCCTAAAACGTGAGCTTGGGCTAAATCATTGACATGGATATAATCGCGAACAGCAGTGCCATCGGGAGTATCATAATCCGTGCCGAAAACTGACAGGTAATCCCGTTTTTTCAGGGCAGTTAATAAAGCCAGGGGAATTAAATGGGTTTCCGGTTGGTGATCTTCCCCTAATAAACCACTGGGGTCGGCTCCTGAGGCATTAAAATAACGGAAAGCCACCGATTTTAAACCGTAGGCCCGATCAAAATCCCGAAGAATTTGTTCCACCATTTCCTTACTGGCAGCGTAGGGACTGAGGGGATGATGGGGATGATTTTCCGTCATCGGAATTTCTTTCGGCATTCCATAAATAGCACAGGTAGAAGAAAAAACAAATTTCTTCACATCGGCGGCGATCATCGCTTGCAAAAGAGTCAGACTACCACTAACATTATTTTGATAGTAAATAGCCGGTTCTTGTACCGATTCCCCCACGGCAATAAAAGCGGCAAAGTGCATGACGGCGGCAATATCACGACTGGCAAATAAATTATCCAGCAGCGATCGATCCCTAGTATCACCGACAATTAACTCAACTTTTAATATATCCTTAACGATTTCGGCGTGACCGTAGGATAAATTATCGAGTACGATGACGGAATAACCGGCATTTTTAAGCGCTAGAACCGCATGGGAACCAATATAACCCGCACCGCCAGTAACGAGAATGGTAGGTTTAACTTGAGACACGCGATCATACCTATTTGAGATTGACTTGTCTATAACTTTATACCCTAATTTTGCTTTTAAGTAAGTGGTTATAATTAAATTGAAGATAGATTTTGTCTTTGATCCCC
>NZ_JASJFE010000131.1:0-4164 GCF_030067735.1 Microcystis sp. M53598_WE2
TAATTAATAAAATAGATTTAGCCCCGATGGTGGGGGCAGATTTAGGAGTGATGGATAGAGATGCCAAAAAGATGCGCGGGGATAAACCCTTTATCTTCACCAACTTGAAAACACGGGAAGGATTAGAGCGAGTGATTGCCTTTATCGAAAAGAATTTATAATAACTCTTGCTAGGAATAAAAAAGAGAGCGCCAGAAAAACTTAGGTAAAGCTAACATTCTTTTCCAGCGCCAAGGTTCCTGATAGAGTCGATACAACCACTCTAAATTATTGTCACAGAAAAAGCGAGGGGCGCGGATTTTTGTCCCGGACCAGATATCAAAACTGCCCCCCACACCTACCCAGATAGCTTGGGGACAGAGATTGCGATGTTCCCTAATCCAATATTCTTGTCGGGGTACTCCCAAACCAACTAAAATTAACCGCGGTTGTTGATCTTTTAACACCTCGATCCAATCGGACATTTCCTGGGAGGATAGATAACCGTGGTTAGACAGAATACGGATATTAGGTATCTTTTTTTGCCAATTACTTGCCGCTTTTTCCGTAATCCCCGGTTGACCACCAAAAAAAGCAATAGGAAAACTCTCTCCCTGCATTCCTAACTCAGTAATTAAGGATTCTGATAGTTCAATACCGGGGCAGCGGGTTTGTTTTTTACCCCTTAATTTTAAGTAAATGACAATCCCCGCGCCGTCGGGAATAACTAAATCTGCTTCCCGAATAACTTGGGCAACTTTAGCATCATTTTCCCCTAACATTGCCATTTCTGCATTAAGAGTGACAACGTGGGAACCAAAACCTTGATAGAGGCGATCAATTAACCAACGACTGTAGTTATCGAGGAGATGAACCGGTAAACCAAGAACAGAATATTTGGGGGGAGTTTCTAACATATAATTCATCTTGATTTAGTTTTTATTTTATCGAGAAATTGGCACAAAATCCACCCCAAAACTAGAACGAGAACCGGGTTGAACTACCACTAATTGCACGGATTGATTGCGATCGCCAGAGGGTAAAAATCGCACTGGATTAGTCGCCCCAGGCACAGAAAAATCACTGCTTCTTAACGCCCGTTGAACTCCCTCTCGGCTAGATTCGGCCCCAATGCCAGCGACTAAAGCCTGGGTAGCGTCATAGGCGGTAGCCGTGCGCCAATTTACGTCTCCTTGCCACAATTGGCGGGATTTATTCACAAAAGGACTGTTCGGATTAGCCCCCAAATGCCAAGCGATAGCGACAACCATGCCCAAGGCCTTTTTTCCGCCTACATCCAGAGTTTTGGGGCTATAAACGTCATCACCCGCCACAATCGGTAATTTTTGACCATTGATTTGAACCACCTGCAAAGCCTTATCTAGGCTACCACTATCCCCAAGAAGGGCGATGAGATTTGCTCCCTCCTGTTGAGCTTGTTGGAGGCTTTTAGAAGGGGTAAAAGTGAGGGAAGATAGATCAAATTCACTCACCACTTGACCTCCTCCTAATCCTAAAGCGGTGATAAATTCAGATTTTAGGGATTGACTATAATTACTTTGGGAGTTAAAAAATACCACTGCCTTGACGTTAGGATTTTTTTGCAAGCTAGATTCGGCTAATGCCCGTGCCGCCGCAAAATCACTGGGAACAGAACGAAAGATATAGTCACCAAAATTGGAGAGTTTAGTTGAGGTACTGATGGGGGAAATCATTACTAATCCTGCTTTTTGATAGATAGCAGCCGCCGCTAAAGAGGTATCACTGCTAGTGTGTCCTACTACTCCTAAAATGCTGTCAACAGCCGCTAATTTTTGGGCAATTTGAGCAGCAATTTCGGGACTATCAGCATCATCAGCAATGAGAACTTTTAAAGGAATGCCATTAATTCCCCCAGCTTGATTGATTTGATTTTGAGATTGGGCGACTCCTCGTAAAACTTCTAGGGCGGTGTTGACATCGCTCCCAATTGGCACGGAAACGGCGATAGTATAGGACTTAGCTTGACCAATACGGGCGTTATTTAAGTAGATGAGAGCTTCCGGATCATTTTGATTAGCTCGCAGGGATTTTTCTAGGAGGTAAACTGCTTGCTGAAAGTCTCCTTTCCCGATTGCCTGTATAGCAGCTTGTTTGTCAGAAGAAGCCCCGTCAACTATTAATAAGTTTTCCCCTTGACTAAATTTTGCTTGTGCCGATACCGATTTTTGCTCCGGTGATATTTTCTCGATTTCAGAAAGATTGGTTGGGCTATTTGATCCTTGAAAACGATTGTATAACCACCAACTACCTACCCCAAAAAATAGTAGGGTAATCAGCAGGGATAAAAGCAGGGTAACTGTATCATTTTTCTGGCTCATGGGCTGATCAACTAAGATTAAATTAATGGTTTAATCGGGATTGATAGTTAATAAAAGTACCAATTCAAGTCTGAATTGCACCAATATCCGATCTACCTTGATAGAATACCTCATGTGGGGTCTGATAGTCAAGACATTGTTGAAATGCGTCTTAGCTTATTAGCGATACTTTACCTTTTTGTTTGGGAATCTTCTAAATGTTTTACCAAAACATTTGAGGATAAAGGACCGTGTAAATGACTCCAGGGTAAAACCTGTTCTAAACGCCATTGCTGATGGACGTAATAATCTAGAGGGGGAATTTGTCCTTTTAGTTCCTTAAAAGCCCGTTTATAACTGCCTAAAGAATCACCGTAGCCACGGGTTAATTCTAACAGGGAAGTCAAGCGGCGATCGCCTCTAGATAATAAAGCTTGAATCACTGACCAATTATAACTTTCTGGTCGAAATTCTATGCCCTGTTTACCTAATTGTTTCTCTAGATATTTTAATCTTTTTTCGGCCATTTTATTAACTCCAAACCACTGAAAAGGAGTATGGGATTTAGGCACAAAGGTGCTGCAACCGAAAGAAATTCGCAGTCCAGAGGCGGCTTTTTTTAAGGCTATTAACATTTCCACAGTCGCCGCAATATCTTCGGTTTCTTCTCCCGGTATTCCCACCATACCATAGAGTTTTATCCCTTTTAAACCGCCCGCTTTAGCATTAATAGCAGCTTGGATAATTTCATCATTGGCTAACTTTTTGTTGATAATTTCCCGCAAGCGATCGGAACCACTTTCTACGGCAATAGTAATTGATTTGGTGTCTCTTTGGGATAAAATTCTGGCTAATTTTTCCGTGACAGTATTAGTTCTAACTGAAGCGATCGAGAGTCTAACCCCCTCAAATTTTGGTTGAAAAAGATAATCGAGTAAGGTTTCAAATTCAGGATGTTGGCTGACGGAAGCACCTAATAAACCCAGGCGATCGGTCACTTTTAAACCTTTTTCAATGGCGGGAATTAAAGATTCTAAACTAGCGGTACGAAAGGGTAAAGTTAGATAACTAGCTAAACAAAAACGGCACATTTCTGGACAACTTCGCACCACCTCTACCATATAAATATTTTCCCATGCCGCTTGTTTTGTCACCACCGTAGAAGCAGAAAGGGTATTACTGCGATAGGTTTGTTTACTAACAAAGGCGGGAACATTATTATCTATGGGTAGAATTGCTGTAATTTCGCCATCGGGACTATCATAATTAACGGTATATAAACTAGGAACATACACCCCCGGAACCTGGGACAAATGACGGAGTTTTGTCGGGCGATCAGCGTTTCTCACCTCTTGATAGGCATTAATAAAATCGGCAATTAAATTTTCACCATCTCCCAATAAAATTACATCAAAAAAAGCGGCAAAAGGTTCGGGATTAGCGGTTAAAACTGGACCACCTCCGAAAATTATCGCTTGCCTATCTTGCCGTTGATGACTGTGACAAGGAATTTCTAAAGATTCTAACAGCGAGAGGATATTAACATAGTCTAATTCCCAAGAAAAGGAAAAGCCGACTAATTCGGGATAACGGGGTAAAGATTCTTGAAAATCCGTAAATAAACGACTAACTTGTATATCCGATCGCAGGGCTAAAGTTGCCCAAACAATTTGATAACCTAAACTGGTTATACCCACAGAATACTGATTAGGAAAGGCAAAAATAGTTCTAAGGGCATCACTGTGGGGTATTGCGGGAGTAAAGAGGAGTTTTTCGTCTTGTAAGATGGTCATTTCAGTTATCAGTTATCAGTTATCAGTTATCAGTTATCAGTTATCAGTTATCA
>NZ_JASJFE010000168.1:0-3017 GCF_030067735.1 Microcystis sp. M53598_WE2
AAAGACTGCGTACATGGAGAATTAAAACAAGAATTACCCTCGAAAAGCCTATTTTTCCACTAAGTATTTATGCTCATTGCAAAGGTGAGATGCTCCCCATTCCCCCACTTCCCCATTCCCCCACACCCCTGGCTGATAACTGATGACTATTCATTGATAACTGATGCCAGGGCCTGACGGGCAATTTTTGTGACGTAGAGGGTGACGGCAACGGTAGCGATAAAACCGATCAGGCGAATAGTCCATTGTAAAACTGGGTTAGTAGCTGGTGTTGAGGTGCCGATAGTGGCAAGATTACCCGCTAAAGAGCCAATATAAACATACATTATCGTCCCCGGAATCATGCCCGCGGAACCTAGTAGATAATCTTTCAGGGAAACCCCGGTGACACCATAGGCATAATTGAGCAGATTAAAGGGAAATACGGGAGATAAACGGGTTAAAAGCACTATTTTTAAGCCTTCTCTCCCCACAGCTTCATCGATAGCTTGAAATTTACTATTACCTTGAATTTTTTCCGCCACCCAACCCCTAGCCAGATAACGTCCCACCAGAAAAGCGACAGTAGCGCCGATAGTTGCCCCGATAAAGACGTAAAAAGAGCCTAAAACCAGGCCAAAAACCACACCAGCCCCTAAAGTCAGGATTGAACCTGGAAAAAAGGCCACAGTAGCTAGAATATAGATAATTATAAACGCGATCGCTCCCACAGACCCCAAACTATCCACCCAAGTTAAGGCATTGAAAAGAATAGTTTGAGGATTAAAACCGGTGGAGGCACTGGATTCGAGGGCAAAAGCGGGGGGAGTAATCAGGAGAAAAGTGCCGCTAAAGGCGATTAGCAGCGGCAAATAACGGCAAATAACCAGCTTTTTCCAGTTGCTGGACTGGGAAATAATCATCACAAGTCCCTAAAAAGAGAATAAAAGAGAGATTAAACTATAAAAGCGAATTAAATAGAACTAGGGGCTATTCTACCGTAGTTATCATTGTTTAGACCAGAAAGCCAATCCTGAAAATTCCCAGAAAATCCCCCTCTCTGGGAGAAGATAGGACAAGCAACAGCCCGGTAAATTTTGCTGTTTACTTGATAAGCTAAGAGGTATCTTAACTGCCTATCCTTAGATTAGCTAAATCTCCCCTAATCCCTTTACTTTTGCCTCTTGCCCCTTGCAAGAGTGCCTCTTGCCTCATCTCAATAAGCAATTTAAATGCGCGGGCAGCTTATTACACCTTGCCGTCTCTGGGGAAAAAATGTCACAATTAGAAATAATTAGCATTCGATATAGCAATTAATCTATGAAAATCCTCCCCAAGGTCAAAGCCCCTACCTTCCTGCAAATGGCACAATGGATCATTAATCCCGTAGCTTTTATGGAAAATGCCGCCCGCAAGCATGGCGATATTTTTAGCACAAAAGTGGGTTTAACTGTAGATAATTTTATCTTTGTCAGTAGTCCTTCGGCCCTACAACAAATTTTAACTAATGACCGTAAACAATTCTCGGCACCGGGGGAAGCCAATCGGATTATTGCCCCGATTATTGGTGATTATTCCGTCGTCATGTTAGACGGAGACATCCACAAAAAACGCCGTCAGCTTTTATTGCCACCTTTTCACGGGGAAAGAATGCGTTTCTACGGCGATTTAATCCGCGATATTACCCTGAGAGTAATGGCAGAATTGCCCCAAAATCAACCTTTTAAGGCCCGTTCAGCGACCACAGCGATTGCTTTACAAGTAATTATGGAGGCAGTTTTTGGAATTAGTCAAGGGGAACGTTATCAAACCCTGAAAAAAACTCTCGCTGAAATGCTCGATATTTTTAACTCTCCGGTGATGGCTTCTTTGTTATTTTTCCCAATTTTGCGGGCTGATTTTGGTGCTTGGAGTCCCTGGGGAAAATACCAGCGTTACCAAGAAAAAATTGATGATATTATCTATACAGAAATTGCCGAAAGAAAAGCTAATCATAACCCCAATCGTACCGATATTTTATCACTACTGATGTCGGCCCGGGATGAAGAAGGCAACCCGATGAGCGATAAGGAATTGCGCGATGAATTAATGACCTTATTATTCGCCGGTCATGAAACCACCGCCACCGCTATGTCTTGGGCGCTCTACTGGACTCATCGCTATCCAGAAATTCAAGCAAAAATTCTGCAAGAAATAGCCACTTTAGGAGATAATCCTAACCCCATTGATATAACTCGATTACCCTATCTTGCGGCAGTTTGTTCGGAAACTTTACGCATTCATCCCGTGGGAATGTTAACTTTTCCGCGAGTAGTGGAAAAACCGGTAGAACTAGATGGTTATCCTTTAGAAAAAGGGACAATTCTTATGGGTTGTATTTATCTAGCTCACCACCGCGAGCAAACTTTCCCCGATTCCCATACTTTTAAACCAGAACGCTTTTTAGAAAAACAATTCACCCCCTATGAATATATGCCTTTTGGTGGTGGGGCGCGTCGTTGTATCGGGGAAGTTTTAGCTATCTACGAGATGAAAATCGCTATCGCCACAATTTTGGCCAATTATCAGTTAACTCTAGTTAATAATACCCCCGAAAAACCCAGCCGTCGCGGTTTAACCCTTGCTCCCTCGCGAGGAGTTCCCATGGTCTTAAAAGGACGACGGGAACCTCTGGTGACTGCCCCCATGCTCGCCGAAATTTCTTAAAAAAACTGACAAACTATTGTACAATCAGAGTTGTGGTATCCCATATCATAACTCTGTTTTTTTGTCAATAAAATCGGGGATAATTATGGTCTTAATTCGTTTAGCTAAATACTGGCAAATTTCCGAAAATGAAGTTACTTCCGAAAGTGTTTATTTTAACCGTCGTCGCTTTTTACAGGGGTTAATCGGGACAGGAATTGCGGGGAGTTCTCTATTATTAACTGCTTGTGGTAAATCCTCCTCCTCGGAAGCTTTAGAAAAAAGTTTGCAATTACCTAAAATTGAAGGGTTCAGCAAGAATCCGCAGTTTTTAACGGTAAATCGCCCCATAG
>NZ_JASJFE010000223.1:0-2791 GCF_030067735.1 Microcystis sp. M53598_WE2
GGAGTTGGGGTTTTAGGGTTTTGGGGTATTAGTTGAAATTCCCCTATCTCCCCACACCCCACACCCCACATTCTACGCTCTCTTGTCAGAGGCCCGCCGGAATATGTAACAATTTATAGAAGAAACCCCCAAGCAAATTTAACGAGAAAAACATGGCAGCTACAATTAAGAAAGGAGCTTTAGTCCGCGTGGTGACGGGAAACCTAGAAAATAGCCTCGAAGCCCTAGCCAGCGATCGCCGTTTACCCAGTTATATGTTCAACTCGACAGCAGAAGTCTTGGATGTAAAAGATGATTACGCTTTGATTAAATTCTATGTTCCTACCCCCAGTGTGTGGCTAAAGCTCGAACAACTGGAACCCGTCTGATGAGGATATTGCCTCATCCATAAACCATGGCTGACTTCTACGATAAACTCCTCCCCTGTCAATCGCCCCGAGTCTCGGTTATTGGTGCTGGTAACGTCGGACGCACCTTGGCCCAACGCATCGCCGAAAAAAACCTCGCCGATGTGGTTCTCCTTGATATCGTCAATGGTTTACCCCAGGGTATTGCCCTAGATTTGATGGAAGCTCAGGGCATAGAACTGCACGACAGCGAGATTATCGGCACTAATAACTATGAAGACACGGCAGGCTCGGATATTGTCGTGATTACGGCTGGATTAGCCAGAAAACCGGGCATGAGTCGCGATGATCTCATGAATGTCAATGCCAAAATTGTTGTCGAGGCCGCCACTAAATGCCTCAAGTATTCTCCGGAAGCCATTTTTATCGTCATCACCAATCCCCTTGATGTGATGACCTATCTAGTCTGGCAAGCAACCGGTTTACCCCCCCAAAGAGTGATGGGAATGGCCGGAGTCCTCGATTCTTCCCGTTTACAAACCTTTATCGCCATGGAATTGGGGGTTAGTACCGCCGACGTTCATGCTATGGTTTTGGGTGGTCACGGTGATTTAATGTTGCCCCTACCCCGTTACTGTACCGTCAGTGGTGTGCCGATTACCGAATTGATGGACGAGATAACGATTAATCGTTTAGTGGAGAGAACTCGCAACGGTGGGGCTGAAATCGTCAAATTACTGCAAACTGGCGGCGCTTATTACGCCCCTGCTTCCTCTGCCTGTACCATGGTCGAGACGATATTGAGAAATCAATCCCGTTTACTGCCGGCGGCAGCCTATCTTAAGGGTGAATACGGTTTACAGGATGTCTATCTGGGGGTTCCCTGTCGCCTAGGATGTCGGGGTGTGGAAAGTATTCTGGAAGTGCGTTTGACCGATGCTGAACGTCTGGATCTACACACTTCTGCCGCCTCAGTTCGTCAAAATGTTCATTTAGCCCTTGACAGTCTCAAGGTTTTGATGTAGTTAATACAATTCGTATTTTAAGAGGGTACAGGGCAAAGAACCGTTATACAAGGGAGTGCGACGGGAAGAACGCAGACCGATTTGTTTGGTCAGTTCTTTGTTTCCCGATAAAATATAGGCTGTCCAACCCTTAAACCTCTGTTTTAAGACATCACCGAAGGATTTATATAAGGCCCCTAATTCTTCGGTATTGCCCAATCTTTTGCCGTAAGGGGGATTACAGAGAATAATCCCTCGATCGCTCGCCGGTTCTAAGTCGGTGATGCTTTGCAAGCTAAAATTAATGTGGTCCTGCACTTGACAAAAATAGGCATTATCCTCGGCCTGATGCAAAACCTCGTAATCGGCATCACTAGCATAAATTGGCGCATTTAGCTGAAATTTTTGTTTTTCTTTAGCTTCCTTGACCAAAGATTGCCATAAATCCGGTTGATAGTCTGGCCACTTCTGAAATCCGAACTGGGAACGAGATAAACCGGGGGCAATATTTAAAGCTTTTAACGTCGCTTCGATGACAATGGTTCCCGAACCACAGAAAGGGTCCAAAAGCGCCATATCATCCTGCCATGCCGATAATTCTACCAAAGCAGCGGCGAGACTTTCTTTCAGAGGTGCGACTCCCATGGCCCGATGATACCCGCGACGATGCAAACTGTGGCCAGAACTATCTAAACTAAGCACACAGCGATTTTTCTCGATATGAGCGTTAATTTGCAGGTCGGGGTTTTCTGTATCCACAAAGGAACGGGGATTCCCCTGTTGACGCTGTTGGTCGATAATAGCGTTTTTGATGCTTAAGGCGGTGTAATGGGTGTGATTGAGGCGATCATTCGTTCCCGTACATTGTACCGCTAAAGTTTCCTCACTGCTGAGATAATCGCGCCAATCAATGGCTTGAATGCCATCATACAGTTCCTTCCCATCCCCACAGGGAATTTCGGCAATGGGAACCAAAACTCGAAACATAATTCTTGACCAAAGATTGACTCGATAGAGTAGGGAGATATCCCCCTGAAAATGGACTCCCGTGAATACGGGTTTCACTTCTTTGGCCCCTAGGAATTCTAATTCCCTAGCGGCAATTTCTTCTAGTCCCCTAGCGGTAGTAGCAAAATAGGATCGAGTCATTTCAGTTATCAGTTATCAGTTTTCGGTTTTCAGTGACTAGCGCCGGTCGTTGGTAGCTTGAAATCAGAAAGATTTTAATTTTTATCCCCTTGTAAATTCCCGATCTGATTCGCTCAAGTCAGTTAAAATGGGTGCATCTCATATTCGTGACTTTCTCTCACCTATAGGTGAGCAGCAGTTAAGTAGGTGGGTGGAATTAAATATAAGATGAACGTAGGTTGGGTTGAAGCATGAAACCCAACGCCCGATTATGTTACGCTACCGCTAACCCATCCTACAAATAATTGTGCC
>NZ_JASJFE010000751.1:0-1601 GCF_030067735.1 Microcystis sp. M53598_WE2
ATGGATAGCCCCCTTGATAAGGGGGGTGCCGATAGGCGGGGGGATCCCCCTTAATAAGGGGGGTGTCTGACAACTTGTAACACCTACCTACTTAACTGATAACTGTTATTTTTCTGCTGCCCAACCGTCGGGAGTGTAGGTTTTTAATGCCAAAGCATGGATGGCTTCGGTAGCCAGTGCCGATTGTAAAGCGCCATAAACCATTTGATGCTGTTTAACGCGGGTTTTGCCAGCAAATTCGCCAGAAATAACCACCGCTTCCAAATGATCGCCACCTCCCGTCAAATCCCGAATCATCACTTGTGCATCGGGGATTTGTTCTTGAATCATCGCTTCTACTTGGCGAAAGTCAACCATCGTAACTCCTCAAAAGAATTAAAGATACTCTGATCCCATTGTTACCGAAAGCTCGTCAATGGGGACAAAATTTACTGCTGTGGGGGGGAGTTGTTAGGAGTTGCGGAGGTGGGAGTCGGTGCGGAGATGGGTGTACTGACAAATCCCATCTCGTAGAGTTGTTGATAGCTTTTTTGTCCTAATTCACTGGTGGGGTTTTGGGATTGAATCACCTGAATTAACAAAGGAACCGCCAATTCTGGCTGATTTTGCGCCCTATGAACTAAAGCAAGCTGATAGGTGGCTTCATCCCGCAGTTGTCCGGTGTTTAAAGCACTTTGACGCTGAGAATCGAATACTTTCGGGTCAATTCCTGAGAAACTATTAGCTAATTGCAGATGATAGTTAGATAGTTGGTTAAAAATCCGGCGCGCTTGATTGAGTTTGTCCACAGCGACATCGTATTTAGCGGCATTAATAGCGGCGTTCGCTTCTTCCACTAAACGTTGTCCCCCCTGAAGACTCAGGACACTATCGGCTTGATTTAAGGGTTTTAATTCGTTAGGATCGCTGGTGGGATTGTTAGAGTCGGGGGTTTGTGCTTGTCCGTCAGGTGCGATCGCTATGACTAAACCGATCACCAGAGTGAGCAGATAAATTAAACTATAAGGCTGTTTTTGCTTAACCATAAAATTTCTCGACTTAATGTTCCTGATGGGAACGGCTATTTTTTCTAACATCGACAACTGACCTATAGTAGCTTTTTTGGGGCAGTTTCGATCCGACCCCAGCTTTCTAGACGTTAGATTTAGCGGTTTTGTCGCCATGGCAAGCGCTGATTTTTCCCGAAGAATCAGTACAAGTCCCCAAAAAGTTAGTTTATCCCCCCGATTAATGGTTTAAACACCGATAATTCCCCCCTTGCAAGGCTGTCCAGATAGAATAAAGAAAAAGTAGGAGTTTAGTTAAAATGTCTTTATCACTGATTACCCGTAAGTTTACGGTGGAAGAATACGAAAAAATGACAACCGAGGGAATAATCAAACCCGATGAAAAAGTGGAATTAATTCGAGGAGAAATTATCAAAATGTCACCGATGGGAACCCGTCATGCTGCCTGTATAGCTAGATTAACACAGTTATTTTATCGAAAATTTGGCGATCTTATTCTCTTAGGAGTACAAAATCCGATTAGATTAAATAATAATTCTCAACCAGAACCAGATTTAAGTTTACTAATACCTCGATCGGATTTTTATGTTGCTG
>NZ_JASJFE010000925.1:0-15398 GCF_030067735.1 Microcystis sp. M53598_WE2
GAGAGCTATTGCTAAGTAGTCGTGCAAAATTAATTTCTTGGTTAGGATAGGCAAAAGGCAAGAGGCAAAAGGCAAAAGCTTGATCGAAATGTGTAATTAATTTTGCTTAGGTACTTATTTATCAAGAAAGATTAGGAGAAAATCATCCCCATACCCAAAAAGTAAGGCAAAATTTTATGATTCTATCGAATAAAGCTGCTGCCTTCCTTTAAATACGCGCAAAAAAGTCCCGTACAACTGGCAAAATTTTGTCTTTGCTCTGTATCTTTTATTTGCTTGACTTTTTGAGCAACTTGTGCTAGTAAATCTGGGAGCGAGTCTAAAAATAGGGTGTAGGCAACAGTATGCGATCGCCAATACCGCATCAGATTATACTTCATCTTTATGAGAAAAGCAGTATGAAGACAGGCACTGATGCAAAAGGGGGAATAAATAATCAGTTTTTAATAACCAGATTTAGTATCAGTGCAGAAATAATGACCCTACCAGCCTAAAAATAGCAAAAAACCCGGTGGGAAAATCTCCCCACCGGGTCAAAAAGGCAAAAGTAAAGAATTATTTCTGATCGGCCTTTTTGCTTGACTTATCGCCCATTTTGTACTTACGCAAGAAGCGATCGACCCGGCCCTCCGTATCGATCATCTTCTGGGTTCCCGTATAAAAAGGATGATTACCCGACCAAACCTCCACATGAATTTCTGGTTTTGTCGAACCCACCGTCATCACCAGTTCACCATTACAGATCACCTTAGCTTCCGGATACCAAGTAGGATGAATTTTTTTCGGCATAATAAACCTCTCTATTAACCTAACGTTTCGAGTATTGAGGCGCTTTGCGCGCTTTGTGAAGACCGTATTTTTTCCGTTCCTTCGCCCGGGGATCCCGAGTCAGATAACCTTCACTCTTGAGGGGAGGACGATTTTCCGGCGCTAATTGACATAAAGCTCTAGCGACACCCAATTTCACCGCGTCCGCTTGGCCGGTCAAACCACCGCCCTCGGCCTTAACGATGATATCATACTCGTTTTCCAGTCCCAAAGTCTCCAGAGGAGCCTTGATCGTCTGGATATAGGTGGGAATGCGGTTAAAATGGGTTTCTCCATCGCGACCGTTAACGGTAATTGCCCCCGTCCCCGGCACGAGACGCACGGCAGCGACCGCCGATTTGCGTCGTCCCGTTCCCCAATAAACTACCTTATTTTTACTGTCCGTGGCTTGCATTGACTTAATTTCCTCCTGCGGGAATCGTATTAATCGCTAAAACTTCCGGTTGTTGTGCCTGATGGGGATGTTCCGCACCGGCATAAACTTTCAGTTTCGTGAACAATTTCCGACCTAAGCTATTTTTCGGGAGCATTCCCTTAACAGCGTGTTCGATAATCCGTTCGGGAATGCGTTTTTGCAGTTTATCGAAGGTTTCTACCTTCATACCACCCGGTCTGCCGGAGTCGCGGCGATAAACTTTCTGTTGACGTTTTTTGCCCGTCACCGTCACTTTTTCGGCGTTAATAACAATGACAAAATCCCCCGTATCCAGATGGGGGGTGAAGGTGGCTTTATTTTTGCCCCGTAGAATCATTGCGATTTCGGTGGCCAGACGACCTAGACGCTGATCGGCCGCATCAATGACGTACCATTTCTGCTCTAGAGTCTCTAAATTTGGTAGAGGTGTTTTGTTCATGGTGAGTTTGCCTTGGTTTACAAAAATAATTTTTTTTATTGCCGACCTGGGTGTTGGGGTGTTGGGGTGTTAGGGTGTTGGGGTGTTGGGTTTTAGTTGAAATTCCCCTATTCCCCCATTACCCTATTCCCCTATCCCCTCTGCTCGGAAATAATAAAGAGGCTGAGTCTCGAACCAGACGCTATCGGCAAAGGGAAAATCGGCGTAACCCACCCGCAGTAAACATAGTCCTTTAGCTGGTGCGGCGTATTTGACCAATTCTCGGCGCTGATTGACCCAGATGTCGGTAAAGTTTTCTAGCGATCGCTCACCAGTTCCCACCTCCACCAACATTCCCACCAATAGGCGCACCATCCCGTACAAAAAGCCATTGGCTTGAATTTCCATCTGTACAAATGGCCCTTGACGGTAGCATTCCACCCCTTGTACTTCTACCCAGGAATGGTCACGACTAGAGTTAGCACGGTGAAAGGCGGCCAGATGGTGCTTACCCAATAGAGGCTTTAAGGCCCTGGCCATCAAATCGGCATCGAGGGGACGATGGTAGTAGTGCCAACTAAAGGGGCTAACAAAGAGATTGGGGATGGGGTCGGTATAGAGGGTGTAACGATAACGTCGCCAGAGGGCCGAGAAACGGGCGTGCCAGCGATCGGGAACCCGGGCCGAGGCCCGGATGACGATATCGTCATCTAGCCGAGCATTAAGAACCTTAGCCCAATGGGAAGGTGGGATCGGACTCTGCTGCTCGAAATGGGCAACTTGGGCGGCGGCGTGAACACCGCTATCGGTACGTCCGGCCCCGTGCAGAGTGACGTCATGACCGAGAATATCGGCCAGAGCCTTCTCGATTTCTTCCTGCACGCTCCTGTGATGGGGTTGCCGTTGCCAGCCGTGGAAATTAGTTCCCACATACTGGATAACTAGGGCGATCCGCGACTGGTGGCAAGCTGTCATCGTTACATCAGTTCGATAATCGCCATGGGGGCATTATCCCCGCGACGGCGCAGGGTACGCACTACCCTGGTATAACCGCCGTTACGGTTGCCATAACGGGCCTGGGCGCCTTCAAAGAGGGCGTGAACCAGTTGTTTGTCGTAGATGTAGCCCATAGCTTGGCGACGGGCGCTCAGGGAACCGTCTTTAGCTAGGGTGATAATGTGGTCTACCTCTGCTCGCACCGCTTTCGCTTTCGCTAGGGTGGTGGTGATCTGACCATGTAGAATTAGCTGGGTGGCCAAGCTGCGCAGCAGTGCCTTTCTTTGGTCAGCCGGCAGACCCAATTGAGGCACTTTACATCGATGTCTCATGGTATTTTCCTGGAATTGGGTTTACTTGCTTTTTTCTTGGGGTAGGGTGATGCCTAACCGTTTTTGTAGGGCTTCAATGACTTCTTCCGCCGATTTCTGCCCAAAGTTTTTGATTTCTAAGAGATCTTCTTGGCTGTAATCGAGGAGGTCGGCTACGGTGTTGATCTGCGCTCGCTTCAGGCAATTGTAGGCGCGCACGGATAATTGTAGTTCCTCGATCGGAATTTGGTTTTCTTGGTTGATCTCTTGGTCGTCAAAGTTACTGGAGGATTCGAGGGCGTTGAGATCCTTGAGCGGGTTAAAGAGATTAACTAGCATATCGGCCGCTTGGGAAAGGGCTTCTTTGGGGTTAATGCTCCCGTTTGTCCAAATTTCTAAGAGCAGACGATCTCTAGCTTGACCGCTTTCGGAACGGATATCTTCGACGCTGTAGTTGACTTTGGTTACGGGCATAAAAATCGAGTCGATTTGCAGAAAGTCTAGCGAAGTGGCTTCGTCTTTACTGCGATCGATCGCCCGATAGCCTTTGCCTTTTTCCACGCGAAATTCCATCTCTAGCTTGGCCCCTTCGGCTAGGGTAGCGACGTACTGATTGCGATCGACTATCTCGACTTCTGAGGGTAAATCGAATTGTGCCGCCACTACCGTCGCCGGTCCAGTTGCCACTAAACGCCCGATCTGGGTTTGATTGGTGTAGCTTTTCAGGATGATTTCTTTCATGTTGAGCATGAGTTCCATCACGTCCTCGCGTACTCCCTGGACGGTGGCAAATTCGTGATTGACTCCCGCGATCCGCAGGGCCGTCACGGCCGCCCCTTCCAGATTGGAAATGAGAATCCGTCTCAGGGCATTACCTACGGTCGTACCCTGGCCTCTTTCCAGAGGCTCTAGTACAAATTTACTGTACTGACTCTGATTCTTGTAAGTTTTTGCTTCTACACACTCGATTTGAAATTGCGCCACCGATTGACCTCCCTTGTTCAGTTATCAGTTATCAGTTATCAGTTATCAGTTTTCTCTAGCGTTCAGCATTTAACGTTCAGCGTTCAGTTTTTTGATCAGATGGTCTTTGACGACCCGATTCTCCTGCTGATGTGCGAAAAGCTAACGGCTGCCGGCCTCAAGATCCCTGTCACCTGAAAAAGCTGTTCACTGTTTACACTCTCCGGCGTTTGGGAGGACGACAGCCATTGTGGGGGATGGGGGTCACGTCCCGGATCAGGGTGATTTCTAATCCTGCTCCTTGCAGGGCCCGGATTGCGGTTTCCCGTCCTGCCCCAGGGCCGCTAACCATCACCTCTAGTTGACGCATTCCCTGTTCGATCGCTCGGCGGGCGGCGTTATCGGCGGCGGTTTGGGCGGCGAAGGGGGTTCCTTTTTTGGCTCCTTTAAAACCACTCGATCCCGCCGATGCCCAAGAGATCACATCGCCTTTGGTATCGGCGATCGTGACAATGGTATTGTTGAAGGTCGATTGAATGTGAGCGACTCCGGTAGGAATATTTTTCTTCTGTTTTTTGGGTCCGGTTTTTTTGGTTGGTCGCGCCATAGTTTTTCTTGATTGGGGGATATCGCAATGAATAAAAAATTATTTCTTGGAGGGGGCTTTTTTCTTCCCTGCCACTGTCACCCGACGACCGCGACGGGTCCGCGCATTGGTTCGCGTCCGTTGCCCGCGCACGGGTAATCCTAGCCGATGCCGACGACCTCGATAGGTGCCGATATCGGCGAGGCGTTTGATGTTCATCGCCTCCCAGCGTCTCAAATCCCCCTCGATTTGATAATTTGTTTCGATATAAGTCCGTAGCGCCGCCACGTCTTCATCGCTGAGATCCTTGACCCGAGTGTCAGGGTTAACACCCGTCGCAGATAAGACTTCTTGGGAACGCGATAGACCCACTCCGTAGAGGTAGGTCAGGGCGATTTCCACACGCTTATCGCGAGGTAGGTCTACACCAGCTATCCTTGCCACGCTTTTTCTTTCTCCCTATGAACGATTTTTTTTCCAAAAACGACTACAATTAACGGTAACGATTCTCTGCCCCAAGACAGTGACTTTGGTGGGTTAACCTTGTCTCTGCTTGTGTTTGGGGTTAGAACAAATTACCATGACTCGACCGCGCCGACGGATGACGCGGCACTTTTCGCACATTTTTTTGACAGACGCTCTAACTTTCATGCCTAACTATTCTGGCAACACTGCAAGCTTATTATTATATCAGATTTCTTTTACTCGTGTCACCTATTTTTTTAAAATAAATTTGGCCGCTTATTAGGCTTTTTGGCTTCTCTGCCCCTATTTATCGCTATTTTTTTTGATTTTTCAGGCGATAGGTAATTCTGCCTTTGGTTAGGTCGTAGGGGGTCAGTTCCACTTTGACTCGATCGCCGGGGAGGATTTTGATATAATTACGGCGGATTTTGCCAGATATATGGGCCAAGACGTTGAAACCGTTATCTAAATCCACCCTAAACATGGCGTTGGGCAAGGATTCGGTGACGGTTCCTTCCATTTCGATGAGATCTTGTTTAGACAAAGTTAATTCCTCAATTTCACTAGAGACAATTTAATTTAATGATCGGCAGCATCAACCGTGCTTTTAGCACAATTCCCCCAGTATAGCTTATCAGTTATCAGTGATCAGTAATCAGATGTGAGTTTTCAGTCCACAGCCAAAAAGCTCCCCATCTCCCCACTCCCCCCGCAACGCGCACGAAGTGGTCTCCCGACTCCCGACTCCCCACCCCCATCTCCCCACTACCAGGCAGTATTAACGAGTAATATTTAGATAATCAACAGCTTAACATTGCTGTGTTTTCACTGATTACTGATGACTGATTACTGATGACTGATGACTGTTCACTGTTCCCTGAAAAGCTAGATTACTCGGCGACAATTCGCCATTCATGGAGTTCGTACTCCACACAACCATTCTCGATTAAAGGATCGCGAACTATAATTGCTTGAGCTTCCTCAAGAGAATCGGCCTGAAATAATAACATTCCGCCGCCCCTTTCTGCCCAATAACCGGTTTTTGCTGCTCGTCCTTGGCTAATTAAATCACGCACATAGTCCTTATGGGCGCTGACATAGCGATCAAAGGTAGTTTTATCAACAATGCCTTTTTCTATCTTGACAAACCAGGGCATAAATTCTCAGTAGGCTAGGACTGATTAACAACCCTATAATTATACCGATTAATCTTGGCCGTCAATGGTGCAATGTAACAGAGCTATACAATTGGCTAGAGTTGTTGAAGATTGCTAGAATCGAGATAATATCTTCATTTCTCTACCTTGCTTGTCTCCATGAATCAACCCCAGGGATCTCTATTTTTTATTGCGCTTTTGCCGCCGACAGAAGTACAGGAAATTGCCACAAAAATCAAGGTAGAGTTTGCAGAAATTTACAATAGTCGTGCCGCCCTGAAATCGCCTCCCCACGTCACTCTCCAACCCCCTTTCCGGTGGAATTTAGAACAATTACCCGATTTAGAAAGATGTTTAGAGGAATTTGCCCGCTGGCACGCTCCTATTCCCCTAATTCTCCAGAATTTTGCCGCCTTTAAACCGCGAGTCATTTATATTAATGTCCAGAAAACCCCAGAATTATTAACCCTGCAAAAACGGCTTTTACAGCAGCTAGAATCTTCCTTGAATATCATTGATAATGCCTCAAAAAGCCGAGCTTTTGCGCCCCATTTAACCGTTGGCTTCCGAGATTTAACTAAAGATAATTTCTGGAAAGCTTGGTCAAAATATGCTAATCAAGAGCTATTTTTTGAGGTGATGATCGATCAAATTACCCTCCTAATCCATAACGGTAAGCACTGGGAAATTTATCGGCAATTTTCTCTATAATCTGGACCCTTGGGGTTTCTATCTACAGAGGAAGGGGTTATAGTGCTAAAATAGGAGAGAGCAGCTTTTAAAGCTTCATTTCTGGCTTTTTTCCGATATTTTAACCCAGAGAGCCATTTTACTGCGACTCCGCCGCCCTGAAACCTATGTTACTCAAAAATCCCCCGAAAATCTCCCCCAATCTGATCAAACAGTTAGAAGCGATCCTTGGCAAAGATGGAGTCATCCGTCGCAAAGATGAATTATTAACCTACGAGTGCGATGGTATCACAGGATACAGACAAAGACCCGCTCTTGTGGTACTGCCTCGCAGCACCGCAGAAATTGCGGCGGTGGTGAAACTCTGTCACGATAACGAGATTGCCTGGGTAGCGAGGGGTGCAGGAACGGGCTTATCGGGAGGGGCGTTACCCTTAGAAGAGGGGATTCTCATCGTCACGGTGCGGATGAATCAGATTCTCAGGGTTGATTTAGATAATCAAAGGGTGGTGGTGCAGCCCGGGGTGATTAATAATTGGGTGACACAAGCGGTAAGCGGGGCGGGATTTTATTACGCACCAGATCCCTCTAGTCAAATTATCTGCTCGATCGGCGGTAATGTGGCGGAAAATTCCGGCGGGGTTCACTGTTTAAAATACGGTGTCACTACCAATCACGTTATGGGCTTAAAAATCGTCCTTCCCGATGGTTCAATTATCGATGTGGGGGGTGCGGTACCGGAACAACCGGGCTACGATTTAACCGGTTTATTTGTGGGTTCCGAGGGAACTTTAGGCATCGCCACGGAAATCACCCTAAGAATCCTGAAAACTCCGGAATCTATCTGTGTTTTACTGGCCGATTTTACCAGTATCGAGGCGGCGGGCCAAGCGGTGGCGGATATTATTAAATCGGGAATGATTCCGGCGGGGATGGAGATTATGGATAATCTCAGTATCAACGCCGTGGAAGATGTGGTGGCTACCGGCTGTTATCCCCGGGATGCCGAGTCAGTTTTATTAGTGGAATTGGATGGTTTAGGGGTAGAAGTAACCAGGAATAAGCATCGGGTTGCCGAGATTTGCCGTCAAAATGGGGCGAGAAATATCACTACGGCTAATGATGCGGAAACCCGCTTGAAACTCTGGAAGGGCAGAAAAGCGGCTTTTGCGGCGGCGGGGAAAATTAGCCCTAATTACTTTGTGCAAGATGGGGTGATTCCCCGCACTCAATTGGTCTATGTTCTTCAGGAAATTAAGGCTTTAAGTGAAAAATACGGTTATAAAATCGCCAATGTTTTCCACGCCGGGGATGGCAATTTACACCCGTTGATTCTCTACAATAACAAGGTAGAGGGGGCCTGGGAAGAAGTGGAAGAGTTAGGCGGTGAAATTCTCAAACTTTGTGTGCGGGTTGGCGGCAGTTTATCGGGCGAACACGGTATCGGCATCGATAAAAATTGTTATATGCCCGCCATGTTCAACGAGATTGACTTAGAAACTATGGGCTATGTGCGGGACTGTTTTAATCCCAAAGGTTTAGCTAACCCGGGGAAATTATTCCCCACCCCGCGCAGCTGTGGGGAAGCCGCTAATGCCAAAATACAAGGGTTTGCGGGGGTGGATGTGTTTTAGGTTATCGGCAAGTATTGACTGATTACTGATTACAGTCCACCTTGGGGTCCTAGGGGCAGATTGATATTAGAGGGGAAAACTGGGACTTGTCTTTCTAGAAAGCGTTGAGTGACTAATTCTCGGAAAATCTCTAGGTCTTTTTGCCATTGTCCCAGATATTGTTTGAGCAGATTTAATCGATCGCTACCCTCGGCCAGATTATAGTTAAAGTTGCCGGCAAATAATAGCGCCGCTAGGGTTTTGCCATCGGGTAATTGCAATTTTACCTCGTTAATCCCCACAGATAACTGAGAGGTTTCTAACTGATAAAGTAGATTGATGCCGGCTTGTAGGGGGGCTGTACCGAAATTGAGCCAGGGACCGGGGGCCAGAAGAGTTTCGGTGATATATTTTTTAGCGGCATCGGGGCTACTAGGGAGAGGAACAATGCTTTTCGGGGCGATACTCAGGGCTTGATATTCGGCTAAAGGGAGTTTATCTAGATATAAACCAACAATTTCTGGCAGTTTCAGTTTCAGGCTATCGGGAGAGTTAATTATCTCCACAAAGGTAATTGTCCGGGGTTGGGCGACGATGCTGATACCATTTTGAAAATTAACTTGAGCGTAATTAGGATTGAGTACCGGCTGGCCATTTAATTCCCAGTCGGGGGGAACTATTCCCGAATATTTGAGGAAATCAACCGTTAGCATGGCGGGATTGAGGCTTTTGGCTGTAATTGCGATGGAAAGTTCTTGTATTTCCCCCAAACTAGCCAGAGGTTGATTGGAGTTATTGTCAGTGGTGGTAATCATCAATTTTCTCCGTGGATATTTATGTTTTCTTTCTAAGTGGGTGGGGGTTAAAAATTGTTCAGATCCGCCCCTTATTAAGCCGGGAGCGGCACCCCCCTTATTAAGGGGGGATTAAGGGGGGATCAAAGACAAAATCTATCTTCAATTTAATTGAAACCACTAACTTAGGGTTACAGTTAAATTATTCTGGGTCTCGGTGGCCTAGTCACTAATCAACTCAGACACAGGACAAGAGAGCCATTCTAAATAATTATTACTCAATTCTTTCACGGCTAATTCATAGAACCTCTGACCGTGTTCGGGAGTGGCTAAAGCAGGATTGGAACCCATACGACCATCGGGGTAGTTTTGGCGAAAATTAGCCGCACCGTAAATACCATGACCAGAAGCCACTTTTTCCGATAAAAAGGCATTTTTAAGGCTCTCAGGGTAAAGATACTGAGTTAACGCCACTTCGCTCGGTGTAGCGTGGGAACCCTCCTGATATCCATACAATTCTTTGGCTAAAAGATAAACTTCTCGCACCATAAACCAATTGGCCACTTGACATTTAACCTCGTTTGTGTTAGGTAAATTGAGGGCATCCAAATGATAATAGGTTTCCGCAAAAGCGGCTTTTAGGGTGGCAATATTGCCCCCGTGACCATTGATAAAGAAAAATTGACGAAAACCGGCTCTAGCTAAACAAGTCACATAGTCGAGGATGACTTGAATCAAAGTGCTAGGACGAAGACTAATTGTACCTGGAAAAGCCGTGTGATGTAGGGCCATACCGACATTTAAGGTGGGTGCTACCATTGCTCGTACCTGTTTCCCCACTCCTTTAGCGATCGCCTCCGCACATAGAGCATCTGTACCAATCAGTCCCGTCGGCCCGTGTTGTTCCGTGGAACCAATGGGAATAATAATTCCCTGAGATTGTTCTAGATAGGATTCCACCTCTAACCAGGTGGATAACTGTAATAACATTCGGCTCTACCCTCCCGAGTGCAGGTTGACCAATTGAGATAAAATTAGGACGAATAATCAAGTATTTTTATGTTAACCCTTGACAACCCCCCCTTGTCGGCGAGTGCGGATTTCGTTCCCAATCATCGGATTTTAATCGTTGAAGATGAAGAAGTGATTCGGGATATGATTATTTTGGCTTTGGAAGAAGAAGGTTACGAGGCTCTCGGTGTTAGTGATGGTCGCGTTGCCCTAGAATTACTGCAAAGTCAAGAATCTAATCACGGTGAGTCTCGTTTTGATTTGGTCGTTTTGGATTTAATGTTACCCCAAATCAACGGTCTTGATATCTGTCGTCTGTTGCGCTATCACGGCAATATTATCCCGATTTTAATTTTAAGTGCTAAGGCCAGCGAAACCGATCGAGTTTTGGGTTTAGAAGTAGGTGCCGATGATTATCTGACTAAACCCTTTAGTATGCGCGAATTAGTCGCTCGTTGTCGCGCTCTCATTCGTCGTCAAGGATTTACTTCCCTAGCTGCCGCTCCCGTGCGAAAATTCCGCGATGTTCTTCTCTATCCCCAGGAATGTCGGGTGACGGTGCGAGATGAAGAAATTAACCTTTCTCCTAAAGAATTCCGTCTCCTAGACCTATTTATGAGTTATCCGCGCCGAGTTTGGTCAAGAGAGCAATTAATTGAACAAATTTGGGGGCCAGATTTTTTAGGAGACACCAAAACCGTCGATGTTCACATTCGCTGGTTACGGGAAAAACTAGAAATCGATCCCAGTCAACCAGAATACCTGATTACTGTACGCGGTTTCGGTTATCGTTTTGGCTAGGTGAGCGATTATATTTTCAAGTTTAGCGATCGCCGCTCGCGCAGACAATGACTATTTTCGCTTTTATTTTGGGAGTAGTTTTAGGTTTGAGTATTTGTTACTGGCAAGTCTCACGCTTAAATAGAGAGTTAAAGCGAACCCTGAGCGCTCTCTCGGATTCGGCGGATTTGTCGGCTTCTTTTCCCGTTACCTCCCTAGTGCGTCGAGAATTACAGTTTCTCTCCCAAAGTCTGCAAGAGCGAGAAAAGAGCTTAGAAATTCAGAAATCCTTGCTAGAACGAGCGCCGATCGCCTATCTTCATATAGATGCCGATAATCAACTGCTCTGGTGTAATCAACAGGCAATTACCCTCTTAAAACTCGATCGCTGGCAGCCAGATCAGGTACGTCTGCTGCTGGAATTAGTGCGCTCCTACGAATTAGATCAATTAATTCAAGAAACTCGTCAAAAACAGAGTCCACAGGTGCAAACTTGGACTTTTTACCCGACTAATTATCCTGTCACCCCCATTAGCGATCGCCAAGTGATTGCTCCTAAATCGATTGCCTTGAAAGGTTACGGTTATCCCTTGCCAGAAGGTCAAATCGCTGTATTTATCGAAAATAGACAGCCTTTAGTGGAATTATCGCAAAATCGCGAGCGAGCTTTCTCTGACTTAACTCACGAGTTACGCACTCCCTTAACCTCCATTTCTCTCCTTACCGAAGCTTTACAAAAACGCCTCCAAGCTCCCGAAAGACGCTGGTTAGAACAAATGGGGAAAGAAGTGGAGCGTTTGAGTCAATTAGTCTGCGATTGGCTAGAAATCAGTGAATTACAAGCGGATGCGGGGCGATCTTTACAATACCAGATGATTAATCTACAGGATCTAATCCGCGCCGCTTGGCAGACTGTCACCCCAATAGCCGCCCAAAAACAGATTAGCTTAGATTATTCCTCTCCGGTGGATTGGACGCTGGAAGTGGATCATTCTCGTCTGCTGCAAGTTTTCCTGAATCTCTTTGATAATGCCATCAAGTATAGTCCCGATCGAGGGAAAATTCGCCTAGAAATTCGAGAAATATCCGATACTATCGGGGAAAAATGGCTAAAAATTGACGTTATCGACAACGGGAAGGGATTTAACGAAGCGGATCTACCCTACGTTTTTGATCGCCTCTTTCGCGGTGATCCTTCCCGCACCCGTCAAAAACAAGGCACAAAGGATTATAGTACCGGTTTAGGTTTATCGATTGCCAAAGAGATTATTCAAGCCCATGGCGGTTCGATCGTCGCTCAAAATGATCCTAACACCGGCGGCGCTCGCCTACAAGTCACTCTCCCCCGTCAAAAAAAGGAGATGAGGTGATGGGTGTGGGGTGTGGGGAGAAAAAAATCTGTCAAGTTCTCTGGACAACTGTACAAAATCGAAAATTTTCTTGTTATCACTGTAGAGAAAGAGTAGTTTTATGTTAAGCGAATCCGACCGTGAGCCTATCCAAAGAAACCAATCATCCCGATCGCACCTATTTCGCTCGTTCTCTCCAGCGATTGGAACAGGATGTGCTGAGAATGGGAACCTTGGTCGAAGAATCCTTTCGTCTTAGCCATCAATCCCTTTTTGCTAGGGATTTGGAAATGGCGAAAAAAATCGCCCCCCTTGACAAGGAAATCGATCGCTACTACCGTCAAATCGAGTTAGATTGTGCCACTCTCATGACTCTACAGGCTCCCGTAGCCCAAGATTTGCGGCTTTTAAGTGCTTTTATGCAATTAGTGCGCGATTTGGAGCGTATCGGCGATTATGCCAAGGATTTAGCCGAAATAGCGCTCAAGTTATTCGCCTATACTCCTCATGATTGTATGAGTGAGATCGAGGCCATGTCCCACCATGCTCAGTATATGTTAGCCACGAGTCTGGTTGCTCTGGCTGACCTCGATCAGGAAGCCGGTCCAAAGGTCAAAGAACTAGATAATACGGTCGATCAAGCCTATGACTATCTTTATCACACTCTCGCCCATCAAAGAGATATTAAGGGTGTGGTGGAACCAATCCTGCTGATGGCTTTACTAATCCGTCATCTGGAACGTATGGCCGATCACGCCACCAATATCGCCCAAAGGGTATCCTACATCGTTACTGGACAGAGAGGCTGAGGGTGCGGGTGTCCTGAGTTGATTTCTCTGGAACTCTGGCCCGCGCTTTTAGCGTTTACGACTCAGGGGGTTAAAAATTTCACTTAACCCCTCTCCCAAGAGAGATAAACCCACCACCATCGTGGTCATCGCTAATCCGGGAAATAAAGTAGTCCACCAGATACCTGTAGATAAATCCGCCAAAGCTTCCTTGAGATCATGACCCCATTCCGGCACTTCTTCTGGTAATCCTAAGCCTAAAAAGCCTAAACCGCCTAAAACAAGGATCGCATCCGCCGCGTTGAGGGTAAAAAGAACCGGGACACTCTGGACGACATTAAAGAAAAGATATTTTGATAGTATCCGGCTAGGACTGGCACCGATCGCTCGTGCCGCTTCGATAAATAACTCATTTTTAACGCTGGCGGTTTGATTTCTGACCACGCGAAAATATTGGGGAATATAGGCAATGCTAACAGCGATCGCTACATTGACGATACCACGACCCAAGACGAAGGCGAGAGCCACCGATAATAATAACCCCGGCAAGGTGTAGAGGGTATCCATGAGAAAGAGGAGAACGCGATCGATCTTACCCCCCAAATAACCGCTAATTAACCCTAAAGGAACCCCGATGACTAAAGATAATCCTGTGGCCAAAAATACCACGGACAAGGCCGCCCGGGCCCCGAATAGGGTGCGGGAAAAGACATCATAACCGCGCACATTCGTCCCGAACCAATGGGCAGAACTGGGGGCTTGTAGGGGATAATTGCTTAAAATGTCGGTTGGATCCTGAATCAGGCTGATCGCTTGCAGAAGGGGCGAAAACAGGGCAATCAGGATAAAAATAATTGTCAATACCAACCCAACCCCTAGGAGTTTAGTGGTTAGGTTGGGTTTCAGAAAAGGATCGATCGGCAATTTAACAGGAGTCATCGACAAAATTTAGCCATTGCATAGAACGCTAATTGTAGAAGACAAGGCCAACCTGAGACAAGAGCAGTGTTTTTTTCAGACAGCTGGGGCCGAAACGACCATAAACCAGAGCAAGACTGCTAAAGCTAAAACAGTTAGTTTAATCAGGATATAAAGCAGTCCGTTGGGATAAAGGAGATCGTGAAACATATTACCTCCTCGGGAGAGAGTAGCGATTGTCCCTCTCTATCTTTGATCTTAAGTCTTTCTTTGTTCAGGTGACGCACAACTTAACAAAACGTGCGATTATAGGGAAAAAGATTTTTTCACTAGCTATGGCACTACTGACCACGGGAAAACCATTTATTCGCGATCTGGAACAATACGGTGCTTTAGGGGTTTACGCACCCTTAGAAGGGGGTTACGAGGGACGCTATCAAAGACGTTTACGGGCCACCGGTTACAATGTCCTGCATATCACCGCTAGAGGTCTAGGGGATTTAAGTGCCTATCTTACCGGCATTCATGGAGTCCGTCCCCCCCATTTAGGTAAAAAAAATATTGGTCGGGAAGCAGCCGTCGGACCGGTTTATTTTATTCCTCCCATTGCTACCTATCAATTGGAAAATTTACCCCCCAAATCTAAAGGTTTAGTGATTTGGATTATTGAAAGTTTTGTTTTGTCCTCGGAAGAAAAACAATACTTAATTAATCTTAGTCAACAGGAACCCCGGTTAAAATTTGTCCTCGAATTGGGTGGGGAAAGATATTTCCGTTGGCAACCTTTGAGCAAATCTTTAGTCGCTGCCTAAATTACCGAAATAACACGGTTATTGAAATATCTCCCCCTCAACCCCTCTCCCCGGAGAGGGAGACTTCAATTCTTGAGAGTTTGTTGTTCCTCCCTCACCCTTTGGTAGCTATTCATTTAATTTTCTTAATTTCGCGAGTTGGCCTAGGTGAATTTGCCATAATATGGGATATCGTTGCCGCAAAAAACCTAGGAGTTAAATCGTGACAGTGAGAGTTCGTATTGCCCCCAGTCCCACGGGAAATTTACACATTGGAACAGCGCGCACAGCCGTGTTTAACTGGCTTTTTGCCCATCATCACCGAGGGAAATTTATCTTGCGCGTGGAAGATACAGATTTAGAACGTTCTCGACCAGAATATACGGAAAATATTCAAGCGGGCCTACAATGGTTAGGACTGAATTGGGATGAAGGTCCTTTTTTTCAAACTCAACGCCTTAATTATTATCGTCAGGCTATTCAAACCCTGCTCGATCGAGGTTTAGCCTATCGTTGTTATTGTAC
>NZ_JASJFE010000864.1:0-2429 GCF_030067735.1 Microcystis sp. M53598_WE2
GGACTTTATAAAATGGGAACAAATCAGTTGTTAAATGCCGATGTCAATGGGGCATTTAACATCATTAGAAAAGTAATTCCTGATGTCA
The DNA here is from genome assembly GCF_030067735.1 of Microcystis sp. M53598_WE2. Lineage (NCBI taxonomy): Bacteria > Bacillati > Cyanobacteriota > Cyanophyceae > Chroococcales > Microcystaceae > Microcystis > Microcystis sp. M53598_WE2. The sequence continues at coordinate 89 of NZ_JASJFE010000864.1, forward strand.
TTGACCAGGGAATAAAGGGTTTGCCGTTTAACCCTGTAGTGCTTGACCCACTTGTTAGTGAGCCAGTCGAACTACGAATGACTAAGCTTTCAGGCTTTTAAGTAAGTTTGAGTAAGTTTAGTTGAGCGGTTAATCTAGGATTAGCTCCTGATAACGGCTGTAGAGAGGACAAAAATATGATAGCGACAATAATCGATCGCCTTACGGAAACCAACCCGCAAATTATGCGAGAATGGCAAGGAAGATTAACCCCGAAAAATATCTCGATCGCCTCGATTATCTCCCTAGTTGGTCAATTATTAGTTTATTTATACTATCAAAATCTGCTGCCGGTAGGGGCGGGAGTTAGTCGTTACTGTACTGCTAATCCCCCCGGTAGCAATGACTATTATCCCTTATCCTATCCCTATAATGGGATTAGTTATCCCTCTAGTGAGTTTAAATCCTGTATCCAAGACCTAAATGGTCAATGGATGATTATCTCCCGGTTATGGTGGTTAGATATCTTCACTTTTCTGAGTATTACCAGCATTTTCGCTCTTTTAGTGGTGGGAACCTATCAATTAATTGCCGATCTTTCCGGGGAAGAGCGCCGGGGTACACTTAATTTTATCCGTCTGAGTCCCCAACCCGCCAAAACGATTTTTATCGGCAAAATTTTCGGGGTTCCCATTCTCCTCTATCTCGTCTGTCTTCTCGCTTTACCCTTTCACTTGGGGGCGGGTTTATTAGCAGGTATTCCCTTGTCGTTAATTTTAGCCTTCTACGCGGTTTTGATCGCTAGTTGTGCCTTTTTCTATCATGCCGCCCTTAGTTTCGCTTTAGCCACGCCATGGTTAGGGGGATTTCAACCCTGGTTAGGCAGTGCTACGGTCTTATTCTTTGTGTTTTATAGCAGTATTTTTACTTTATCGGGCCCTAACGGTCGTACCCCCTTTGATTGGTTAATTCTCTTTAATCCTAGTTTTGTCCTCCCCTATCTAGTTAAATCTACCTTTCTCCCCCCCGATGCGGTACGTTATCTAGGAATCTCACAAATCTTCGATCTGCGTTGGTACGGTCAATCTCTCTGGCAATCGGTTATAGTGGGTATTAGCTTAATTTTGCTCAATTTTGCCCTCTGTACCTACGGGTTAACCAGAATTCTCCAGCGTCGCTTCCATAATCCCCTCGCTACTCTTATTAGTAAACCCCAAAGTTACTGGATGATGGGCTGTTTTAGTGCTATTAGCCTAGGTTTTGTCTTCCAAACTCTGGAACCGAGCTATATTTTCGATAATTTTGTGATTCTTAGCGTTTTTGTGGCAATTTTTGGCTTGTTAATCCTTTTTGCCCTCACTCCCCCCCGTCAAACTCTCCAAGATTGGGCGCGCTATCGTCATCTGCAAGGAAAAAAGGGCATTAGTCTGGGGAAAGCTTTAATCTTTGGCGAAAAAAGTCCTTCTACCCTAGCCATGGCTGTTAACGTCGCTATTGCTATTTTATTCATCCTTCCCGCTATTTTTATCGCCCCTCTCGATCAATATAAACTAGCCACTGCAGCCGGGTTTCTCTTGGCAATGAACATGATTTTAGTCTATGCCGCTATCGCCCAATTATTGATGTTAGCCAGCACAAATAAACGCGCTTTGCTGGCAGCTACTAGCATCGGCATTTTGATTATTTTCCCCTTCCTCTGTTTTGCTGTCTTGAGAGTTAATCCCAGTCAATCTCCGCTTTTATGGTTTTTTACTTTTCTTCCCATTGCCGCTACTAAATACGCTACACTTCCCTCTTTCGCTTTAGCAATCTTCACTCAGTGGTTGGGTTTAACCCTCCTCGGATGGCAAATTAATCGGCAATTAAATCGCCTTGGTGCCTCGGCAACTAAAGCGTTAATCCCGGGCTGAAAAATGCCGACTCAAAGGGGAGATTAAATAATATCTCTGCCCACAATTCTCTCCCCTTGAGTGTCGGTTAAATTTTTTTCCCAAAAAGCTTGACAAAACCCCGCAACTTGACAGATAATTTCTTATAGAATGGGAATCCGTGTCAGCCTGCGACCCCCCTCTTTTCAGGTCAAATAAAGCCCAAAAAAATTAACCCCAAAAAGTAGGGGGAGTTAATTTCAGTTCCGGTGCTGATTAGGAGCATCTTTCAATTTGACAACGCCTATTGTAGGGCTAATTCATGAATTAGCCCTACACCTAGTGATTTCAGTTCCGGTGCTGATTAGGAGCATCTTTCAATTTGACAACGCCACATTTTTACCCCACCACCGATAAACTATCAACAATTAGCGAGGGAGTATAACAGGAGCCATTCCATTGATTATCGGCCCCCAGAGCGATTAAATTCTGCA
>NZ_JASJFE010000978.1:0-2466 GCF_030067735.1 Microcystis sp. M53598_WE2
ATAATTTCTGGTTGTGGTTAGTGTAGTAGTGATGGAGGCTTAATGCTTTGCCTTGCTGTGCATTGTTGTCATGGATAAAATACCAAGCAGCGCCAAAGTGATTCTCCATTTTTTTAGAGAAAGATAGATTCTCTCTCACCAACAGAGAAATCCTTGGTTGAAAGGTATTGTTAAGTCTTTACAATGGGATTAGTTTGACCAGTTTCTTGGCTCTACCTCTCGATGACGTTTACTCGGAATTACTGTCTTATATGACTTCCAAAAATCAGTGTAAGTAACAGCATATTATCGGTAAACACCGGGTAAACTGGCCCCAAAGTTTTTTGGCTGATTGGCGACTCCTATCTCCGCGCATAGCCGCCAATAATTTCCCCTGTCTTTCTATCAATTAACCGCCAAATATAAACCTTTATCGTCTTAAAAAAAACCAATGACTACATTTCATCACACTCTATGACTAATTTACCTTTTGATTTTTCTGGGTGGTGATTCGGTAGTGATGATGGAGCCTTAATGCTTTGCTTTGCTGTGGATTGTAGTCATGGATAAAATACCAAAGGACTCCCCAAGGTGATTCTCCATTTTTTTAGAGAAAGATAGGCTCTCTCTCACCAGCAGAGAAATCCTTGGTCGAAAGGTATTATTAAGTCTTCCAAGGGGATTACTTTGACCAGTTTCTTGGCTCTACCTCTCGATGACGTTTACTCGGAATTACTGTCTTATAGGACTCCCAAAAATGAGTGTAAGTAACAGCACATTGTCGGTAAACACTGGGTAAACTTGGCCAAGGTTTTTTAGCTGATTGGCGGCTCCTATATCCTAAATGGCCACCAATAAGTTCCCTTGTCTTTCTATCAATTAACCGCCAAATATAGACCTTTATCGTCTTAGAAAAAACAAAAGGGGACATCTCATCACATTCTATGAGCAATTTACCTTTTGGTTTGTCCGAAACCTTTACTTGACGGGGTACAGCCGCTAGTCTATTGTTGACATAATTTTGTAAACATGACCAATTTACCCCTGTTACTCTGGCAATTCCTCGTCAGGAAATTCGTTCGAGCAAGAGTTGATCGATTAATTGTCTTGGTATCGGGAGAGATAGTTTTATTAGTGGGATTGATCACAAACGGTTGACCACATTCTTGACAGTGACGTTTGGGTTTCCCCTTAGGAAGATAACCGTTCTTAATAGTATGGTGAGAACCACAACTAGGACAAGTAAATACAGGCAAACCAGTGGGGGGATTTTGCTCCGTGCTAGGCTGATATTTGAGCAGGCCCTCCACGAGCCATAAAGAGATACTTATCAGAAAAGTCATGATCAAGCTAGAGGTTTAAGGATTGATTTGAGCCAATTATTTTTATTGATAAACTGACGGTTCGCTCATTTTCCACATATGGTGTTTTTGGATTAAGCCACCCACTGCCTGTACTGGCGTAAGTTGAACTAATTCGACTTCGGGTAGGTTTTATCCGTTGTCAAAACACCATCTATAGTGATCTGCGAGCCGAGAGTAATAAGTATATTACACAGTTCATACCGAATAAGCAACATGGTAAGGTAAACACATCTTAACAACCCTTGACAAAATGAACCTCGTGTGAGTTGCTTACCCAGAGGGCGATTCAGGCATATTTAGGTATAATTTCTCATCTCAATTGTTAAACAAAAATCGACCAAATGTTAAGATTTCGTAACTATTTTGATTGACTGGTATCACTTGAAATGCCCACACCTATCACAAAATTAGCCGATTGTCAATAGCTTTTGAGATGCGATACCCCCCCTTGCCTACCCGACTTCGGGTGGGGCAAGGGGGGGTGGTAGAATGCCTGCCAGGACTATTGAAAATTGGTATTAGCTATTTTTTCGGGGACTCTGGCCACTATTTTCAGAGATTGCTGTAATGCGGATTTGTTGACATCCGTTTAGGTGGATTGACGGGACAGAAATTGTCGTTGATAGTCTAAAAACTGGCCATGCCATTCCGCAAAGCGCCGTTCCCCATCTTTGACTAAAAATTGACGGTAGGCTTCCGAGGAAATCCAAGGCTTTGTTGGGCGTTGTTGGGCAGAACGAGCTTGGTATTCAGCCGTTGATTGACGGCATTGGTTGTGATAATTTTGGTGCCATTCCTGATAGCGCCGTTCTCCATCCCGCACGAGGGCTTGGCGATAGGCTTCTGAAGATAGACTCATGGTGTTACTCCTTTTCAAATCCCTTGATTGCTTGGCCAGAATCATAACACAATCCGCGCACTACCGAGTGCTGACCTCTCGTCAAGGTACAATATAGGCCCTTGCCGTCAGTGGACAGGTTTCTTGGCTATCTTAACTGCTGCATTTTGTGGTTCTTCGGTTTGTCTTATGCAACGTACAGGGTTATAAGGAATGAAACTCTTATAGAGAAAGACATTTGGCGATTTTTGTTAATTGTTTTCGATCTAGAGCGAACTAATCAAT
>NZ_JASJFE010001090.1:0-5379 GCF_030067735.1 Microcystis sp. M53598_WE2
GCAAAACATAATCAATTCCTATAATCAGTCTCCAGATGCTATCCTTAATATTCATGAGGTACACAAACAGGGAGAAGTGGTTGAGAAGGAAGACACAGGAATGAAAAGATGGAAAAATTCTCATGAACCTGTTATCCTGACTCCCAATCAATCCCCCGATGGATTTTATGTTATCTCAGTAGGAAGTGATTATTTACTCTTTCCGAAACAACACGCAATTGCTGAGTCTCAAGAATTCACGGCATCTGCTTTATTTGATGGCTATAAAGGCGGCGACACCCGTAAATTTACCTTAATTTCACCTGCACAAGTTACCCCGGTTGGTGGCCGTGGGATGTGGCAACTGAAACACAAAGGAAGATTAGAATACAATTAATGTAAGCTAACAAGCTCAAATATTTTAGATAACTTCCCGTATTTATCAATAATAAAGCGACGAATTCTCATTAACACATCTCGACCAGTACCACCTAATCCGAAATCCAAACTACCGACTGGGGTTTGATAGCTTGATTGGCAGTTAAACGACACTGATTTAAGCGTGCCAGTCGGGGATAAACGTGCCATTCTGCGCGCTGAATATCGGTATTTTTAGCACTTTGGCTAGATTGCCAGGGAATCGCTTTTAAAACCGCGTCTATATCTTCCCTTCCGCGAATTAAAATCGGTTCTTCAATCGGTTGGACATTATCAGCAAAGGGTACTAAATAAACCGAATCGTTATTTTTTAAACTATCGCGAATAATTTGACCAAGGCGCGTGCGTCCTTCATCATTAAAGTTAACACTACCGGTAAGATCGATCGCTAGGATAACATCTCGTCCCTGCCAACGAGCCACCAAATCTAATCCCAGTTTTTGCCAATCGGTAAGCGGTTCCCCGGGGGATACCGTTAAACATTCAGCACTTTTCATCTAACCTCGTCCGAGAGTGAAAAATTGAGCTTGTCCCTATTCTTCCGCCATTGTACTAAAAAAATAATACTTCTTAAAAGTTTTTTTCGCTTTTATTCTCGATTTGCTCTAAGTTATTGTCAATAGTAACCATAGACTAAAATAAATTTTAAAGTTCTGCCGCCCGCGCATTTAAGTGGGTGAGTGGAATTAAATATAAGATGAACGTAGGTTGGGTTGAAGCATGAAACCCAACGCCAGCATGGGTTACGCTACCGCTAACCCATCCTACAAATAATTGTGCCTCCCTACTTAAATTGCTTGTTGAGATAAGGCAAGAGGTAACAGTAAAGGGATTGGGAGAGATTTAGCGGTTAAAATGTGTCCTAGCTTATCCTCTAACCACCTAATCCTAATTCTCGTCTTAGCAATTGAATTGATTTATCCCCAATATAATTATCACTACAGATAATTTCTGGCAGACGAATTAAATCCGATCGCACTTCATTAATCAGATTTTTAATTAAAGTATAACTCGCTTGATCACTGATAATTGTCTGGGAAGTTCGAGCTAAAACTTTTAACTTATCCGTTTCATGAATTTGGGCAGACATAACTAATAAATCATCGCCCCGTAAACTATGAATTAAAATTTCGGCCACCTTAATAATACCGGTGCTAATACTGACAATCCCCAAGCGGCTATCGGTGGGTAATTTTTTGATTAATGCCAATTCCTTGCTGTAATCGTAGATATCGATGGGAATGACTCGCAGGTGAAAAGGAGCGGCAATTTCCTCCGCCACACTGATAAAATAGCGACTGGTGACAACAGTGGCAGATTTAGTATTGGCTAAAACTTGGGCTAAATCCTCCATTGCCACTAATTGGACGGGAATTTTGAGGGATTGCTCTAATTCTCTCAACATTAGTTTTCCTGCACCCAAATCGTGACGGGGAATGGTGACAAGAACTTGAGAACTACACTGCGATCGCCAATCGATTTCCGCCAGTAATAACTCGCGAATTTGCTCTAAAGTTAAACCTTGAGCGAGAAAACCAGCCAAACTCTGGCTAATTAGTCGGCCTATTTCTGGATTTTGTTCCAATAGGGGCGAACCCGATAAATTATCGTTTTCATGCCCGCGAGCCTTGACATAAATCCCCGAACCTGCTATGGATTCCACTAACCCATCATCTTCCAGTTGTTGATAAATTTTACTTATCGTATTACGGTGTAATCCCGTGATCATAGCTAGTTGACGGGTACTAGGTAAACGATGGCCCGGTGGATACTGACGAGAGGCGATAGCGAAGCGAATTTGGTCAAATAATTGCTTAGAGGCGGGTATTTCACTGTCGGGCTGGATTTGGAACTGCATCGGATCACTTCGCTCACAAACTACTTTCGCTGATGCCCATTCTATCATTAGACCTCCGGCAACAATCGGATATCTTCCCCGATCTGAGGGGTCTTCGAGGCAGTATTCAGGAGCTAGAATCAGAAAAAAACAAGATATTATTTATTTAAACTAGAAAAGCTACTTTTTTGCTTAAAAATAGTTAAAACAATAATTTTAATCCGTCCCTGAAATCCCACTCATGGGGTAGATAGTCAACAGCTGATTAAGGGGATCGATCCTCGTGGAGAAGTTTTAAGCGATCGCTCAAGGTTTTGGTTAAGCGGACAGTTTCCCGTTTTAGCGAATTTTGTTGATAATCAAGCACATTAATCCCTTGACCGATGTTTACTGTCGCTTCGCTTCCCCATCCGGGGTAAGGCTGATTATAACTAATGCTTACCGGCAAAATCTTGATATCTGCATCGGGTTTCATGGTCTTAACTTCCAACGCGATCCGCGCTACCCCCGGTTTAAGAGGATGAACCACTCGATCGCGACAGATACCCCCTTCCGGAAAAATCGCCACCATTTCCCCCGCGGCCAAAAGTTCGACGCTATGGACCAGACTACCCATACCGGGGTGATCGGTGTTGACGGGAAAACCCCCCAAACGTCGGATAAACCAACCTTGCACCCCTTTCATCTCGTTAGCGGAAACCATAAAGCGCAAATCGCGTCTACTAACTAAGCGTCCCACCGCGTAGGGTAAAATCAGCGCATCCCAACGGGACCGATGGGTAGGTGCAAGGATGACCCCCCCCGTTAGGGGAATATTTTCTTGGCCTGTCACCGTTATTTTGCCGAAAAAAGCCGGTAAAACCAGATAATTTCCCAGAAAATAACAAAAGCGAATTAAACAGGGATTAATTCGGGAATTGACAGCAGGACTTTTTCTAATGGTGAGGGACTCGTCAACGATAGTGCTTTGAGACATCCGAGTGTTAGGAAAGATCGAGACTTTCTGACCACTTCTACTTTAGTCTAGTTGTCTGGGGGGTCGCTATCTTGTCCTGACCAGTTCGGCAATTGTCTTGGGGGATTAATGGTTAGGATTGCGGTTCTACTCCCGATCCTACCGGTGCGATCGAGTTTAATTGCAAAGAGGGATGATCTTCTTTGACTTGCTGTAAATTCCACTCATTTTTGAATAATAAGACGGGACGGCCCCAGTAATCTTTGACGGTTAAAGTATTAAAGAGTTTACCGGCTTTTTCTAAAGCAGCCCAACCCCCGGCGACCCAACGGGCTAAACTATAGGCTAGGGGTTCGAGGGTAGTTTCGACTCCGTACTCGCTTAAAAGACGGAATTGCACCACTTCAAACTGTAATTGACCGACGGCGGCTAAAATCGGGTCGCGTTTAAATTCATCGATCGAGGATAATATCTGTACGGCCCCTTCTTCCTGTAATTCCGAGACTCCTTTTTGAAACTGTTTGAACTTGGAAGGGTTAGGATTTCTGAGATAGGCGAATAATTCGGGAGAAAAACAGGGAATACCTTCGTATTCGAGCTTTTTACCCATATAAATCGTATCACCGATCGCAAAGACCCCGGGGTTATTCAATCCGATCACATCTCCGGGATAAGCTTCTTCAATAACTGCCCGATCTTGGGCAAAAAGCTTCTGAGGACGGGATAAACGGATAGTTTTACCGGTTCTAGCGTGGTTTACTACCATATCCTTCTCGAATTTCCCCGTACATACCCGCACAAAGGCCACCCGGTCGCGATGTTTGGGATCCATGTTTGCTTGCAGTTTGAAGACAAAACCGGTGAAATCGGGATAGGTGGGATCAAGGACACCGAGGGAGGAATTGCGTCCTCTGGGTGGCAATCCGTAGTCGAGGAAGGATTCTAGGAATAATTTCACCCCAAAATTGGTCATGGCGCTACCAAAAAAGATCGGGGTCATTTCCCCTGCGTGGACTGCTGGCAAATCCAATTCCGCACCCAATTCCGAGAGCAGTTCTATATCCTCTTTTAACTGGTAATACAGGTCTTTTTCGAGATAATCCTCAATTTTGGGGTCGCCAAGCTCGATCACGGTTTCCTGCGCCTCCTGAGAGCCGTGGGAGCGACGTTCAAACAGGTGTATGGTCTGGGTGGCTCGATCAAAAACTCCCCGAAAGCGATCGCCAATTCCGATCGGCCAATTGACGGGATAGGTTTGTAATCCTAATTCTCGCTCGATTTCGTCCAATAAATCCAGAGGTTCGCGGCCGGGGCGATCCATTTTGTTAACAAAGGTAAAGATAGGCAACTGACGCAGTTTGCACACTTCAAAGAGTTTTCTCGTTTGCGGTTCCAAACCTTTGGCCGCGTCGATTAACATCACCGCATTATCGGCAGCGGCTAGGGTACGATAGGTATCTTCGCTAAAATCTTGGTGGCCGGGAGTATCGAGGAGATTAATCTGAAAATCACGATAATCGAACTGTAAAACCGTGGAAGTAATCGAAATTCCCCGTTGTTTTTCCATTTCCATCCAGTCGGAGGTGGCCTTGCGTTGGTCGCGTCTTGCTTTGACTGCACCCGCTTGATGGATTGCACCCCCGTATAGTAACAGTTTTTCGGTCAGGGTGGTCTTTCCCGCGTCAGGGTGGGAGATAATGGCAAAATTTCGCCGTTTTTCCAAGACAGCTTCGCTGGTTTCTAGTTCTTTTTCAATTTCGGTCGTCATTCTAATTTCGATCGCTTTCCTATCTTTCTATTCTAGTTTAGCTGGGGAGTTAGATATCTTTATGACTCTGATTCTAGGTTAAACTCAATCCGGCTCTGTAAAACCATTTCTGCAATTACCGCTCCTCCTTTACCTTGAGCTAAAACCCGCTCAAAACGGTTGATTAATTCGGGAATATTGATCACTTCCTCTACAGATTCTAGATATCTTTCGACAATTGCCCTGATCTTGTATCTTATCTTAGCCTGCTCCGCAACTTTTTCTAAAATTTCCTCGCAAGTCTGCTCAGTTTTAACCACAAAAGTAATGGGATATTTTTGCACTTTATCAATATCTAAAAAATATTTATCAGCAGCTATCGTTTCCGTAACTTGAAAAAATCGACCTAGGGGTTTCATGACA
>NZ_JASJFE010001006.1:0-5762 GCF_030067735.1 Microcystis sp. M53598_WE2
AACCCACCCGCCAGAATAATTACATCCATAGATACACCTCAAAAATTTGAATTATTGCCAATCTTTTAAAAACTATTTGTAGGCTTATAGGGATAATCCTCCCCCGTCGATCCTTTGCTTGCTATAATGTCCATGCTTGGGTTCCGTATTTGGTAAAGTGAAAATTAATCACTTGGCCTCCTTCTGATTTCAAAGCTTTAGTTACTTCGATTTTCTTGGTAGGATCGACCATAAAGATAATAAAACCACCGCCACCGGCTCCCGATATTTTACCTGAATAGGCCCCGGTTTCCCTAGCTACCTGATAAATGCGATCAATTTGCGGATTACTAATTAATTTGGATAATTTCTTTTTCGCTTCCCAAGAAGTTCTCAGAATTTCTGCTATCCCCATAAAATCTGATTTAAGCAGTGCTTCTTTAAAGAGAATTGCCTCTTTTTTGAGTTGATGGGTAGCAGCGATCGCCTGCTCATTTTTTTCTTGGACATTCTGAATTTGATCCTCAATTACTTGAGATGAGTAGCGAGAAATGCCTGTATAGTAGAGGATCAGAGAAACTTCCAATTCATTGATCACCCAATTTTTAATTCTCAAAGGATTAACTATGACTCGATCTTGTTCATAAAATTCCATAAAATTAAAACCGCCAAAAGTAGCAGCGTACTGATCCTGTTTGCCCCCTAACCAGCCGAGGTCAATTCGTTCGATCTCGTAGGCTAAATGAGCGATATCATACTCACCTAGGGGTAATTTTAACAGTTCCACAAAGGCTTTAACTATGGCCACGGCTAGGGTAGAAGAAGAACCCAATCCCGAACCGGCTGGCGCATCGGAAAAAGTGGTGATTTGCAGCGGCAAAGGTTGCCCTTGATTAAAGTCTTTAATCAAACGATTATAGACCGCTTTATGCAGATCGAGAACGCCGTTATAAGGTAGAGGAAACTGGAGGGTTTCTATTTGTTGTTCTCCTCGATCAGCGGCAACAAAAATGACTTGTTTGTCAGTAATTTCCGTGACTGTACAGTAGGCATAGAGATCGATAGTAGCGTTGAGAACGTAACCCCCATAAAGACTACAGTAAGGCTCGACATCGGTGCCGCCACCACCTAAACCTAATCTTAAAGGAGCTTTGGTTCTGATGATCATGGGTATGCTGTTTAGGTTGATTTTTTGCTAGGGGATTTTAGTTGGGAAAGAGCGCTTCTTCGATCGCTAAACAAATAGTATGAAGAACAAAACCATGACCTTCTTGAATGCGCGGGGTACTGGTGCTAGGAATCATCAAACAATAATCGGTTTTTTCCTCTAGAGCTAATCCCTTCGCCCCAGTTAAACCGATGCTAGTGAGACCTTTTACTTGACAAACTTTGAGAGCTTGATGGATATTGGCGGAATTTCCCGAAGTGGAAATACCGATAAACACATCACCAGGGTTTCCTTCCGCTTCTATCTGGCGGCTAAAAATATATTCGTAACCATAATCGTTAGCGATCGCTGTTAAACTGGCGATATCGCTATTGAGGACGCGAACTGGCAAAGACTGTCTTTCTTTCAGAAATCGGCCGTGCAGCTCACCGCCAAAATGGATAGCATCGGCGGCACTGCCCCCATTACCGGCGACTAATACTTTGTGGTTGTTGCGATAAGCATGGATGCATACTTGGCAAATCTCTTGGATTTTCTCTAGATATTTTGTCTCGGTTAGTAGTTTTTTCTTCAGGTTATAAGCTTCTTCCAATTCAGTCTTGATTAAAATTGACAGAGAGGGATCGCTCTGGAAACTATCCAATTTTTTGTTTGATTTTTCCACCATTCGCATAGGTTTGATTTTCCAATTTTTATTAGTTGAATAAATTTAACTCTCAATCATCCTGTCATTACATTGAATAGTATCAAAAGACCAGAATCGCTGTCCATTAATTGGGTACAAAACCCCTAGCATGGTAGAATTGATCACGGGACAAGAAAAACAGGCCGATGATAGTTCTAGAGAAACCTAGAGCGATCGAGTCAAAAGAGTGATCTTTTGCCGGTTATTCTCGGAATATACGACAAACGCAGCCAACTCTAGCACAATTTGTTTTGTTTGTAAATAAATTTTTGATGTATTCTGGCCGAGACGGGGGATTTCTGAGCGGGGGATTCAACCCTTGCGAGTCTTGGCCTTTTGTTTGGCTGGACAAAAATGTTAACAATTCATGACAATATTGCTGATATAATCAAAAGCCGAAAGGCTTGAAGGCGTATAATATGCCGTGATTGCTATACTCTGACACCTAGATAGTAAAGAGAAGCAATTTAGCCGAGAAAACTAGCACAAATCGCTACAATCCCTCGAATTTTGTCTGTGCATCAGTTCAAGCTCTCGTCTCTGACAGAAGAACTGAGAATTCTAGTCCCCGACTCGAAAAAGTCCAACATAATGAATCCTTTCCCCGCAATTTCTGTCAATGACGGCGACCAAAAATACCCGTATCCGCCACCTCCTGGCAATTCTGACCGCGAAAGCGAAGATAGAGCAAAAAAGAACAAAGCCTTATTTCTCGATCGAGATGGGGTAGTTATCGACTATATCCCCTACCTGAGTAAACCAGAACAGGTGAGCATTCCCGCCGGGGCAGCGGCTGCCTTAAAACAGTGGCAGGATGCCGGCTATCTGCTGATCATCATTACCAATCAATCGGGACTTGCTAGGGGCTATTTCACTTGGGACGATCTGGCGGCGATTCACGGGCGCATGATTGAGGAATACCGACAATTGGGGGTGCATTTTCACGATCTTGCCATCTGCCCGCACCATCCCGACGAAGGTTGTCTGTGCCGCAAACCCTCCCCCTATCTGCTGCTGGCCGCCGCCCACCAATACGGAATCGATTTAGCCCGCTCGTTGTTTATCGGCGATGCGCCCAGTGATCTAGAATGCGCCCTAGAAGCTGGTTGTCAGCCCGTATTGCTCTTAACAGGGCGAGGAAAAGTCACCCTTGGGGAGATCGAGAAATACCCAGTTCAGATTCCCGTGTATGGCCAACTAAAGGAAACGGTAGAATTATTGTCAAAAACCGCTGCCGAGATAGAATTATGAGAATATTAGTCCTTTTTTGCAATAACTTTCCCTATCCACCTAGTCGCGGGGCAACGGAGGGGAGAACTTTTAACCTGATCAAATGTCTTCATCAAAACCACGATGTCACCCTGTTCGCCCGTCGGGGGGAGAATGTCACGGAAACTCAGATCGAAGAACTCAAAACCTTTACCGATGATCTTGTCTTATTTCCGCCCCGGCAAATTCCCGCTCAAGGCAAGGGACTGACAAAACTAATCGGTCAAACAGGGCGCTTTCTGGAGGCAATAGTACAGATGACCCCAGCTAATGTTCTTAGTTATCGTTCGCCGCTCATTCAAGAGCGAGTAGATGAATACGTCGAGCAGCAAAAATGTGATGTGATTCTCTGCGCTCAGAGTATCAGCGAGATTTTTGTCCGGCCGGAATACCGTCAGCGAGTCAAAACAGTAGTGGATATTCACAGTTCCGTGTACGGTTGGACACGCAATCATTTAGATAGAGGAGCCTCCGCCTATCCGCTGCGGGATTTTCTCTATCTGCCCTTACTCTATCAGTACGAAAAACGTTACTGTGCCAAGTTTTCGCAATTAGTGGCTACTACCGATTACGATCGCGAACAATTGTTAAAAATCCTCCCGGATGCACGGGTGGATATCGTGCCTAATGGCGTGGATTTAGCCCTGTTTCCCTATCGTCCTCGGGATCCCGGCGGTCATAATTTGGTCTTTGTCGGGGCCATGAGTTCTACCCATAATATCGATGCCGCCCGTTTTTTTGTTTTAGAAGTCCTGCCAGTCATTCAACAGCGATATCCCGACACCACTTTAACCCTAGTGGGGGCAAACCCAGCACTGGAAGTTCTCGAACTCGCCAAGTATCCCGGTGTGAAGGTGACGGGGACCGTTCCCTCGACAGTGGAATATTTACACCGAGGAACCGTTTGTGTGGTTCCCCTGCGGGTGGGATTGGGAATCAAGACCAAAACCCTAGAATCCATGGCCGCTGGGATTCCGATTGTCGCCAGCGATCGCGGTTTAGAGGGTTTAACGGTGGCAGCAGCGGGAATTCCCCCTAGGGCGTTGCGCGCCAATAGCGTTGCTGAGTACGTTACAGCGATCGCTAGGTTGTTCGATGATCCTTCTGTGCGAGAACAACTGTCCCATAATGCCCGGGCGATGGTGGAATCGGAGTACACCTGGGAGCGAGCGGGACAAAGGTACGAGGAAATTTTGCGGGACTAATATTGTTCTTAACCCCGAAATTTCCCTCGAGACTGTTTGAGAGTTTTACCGCCATAAAAATTGATTTTTTGGAGCCTAATCATGAAAGTTTTAATAGTAGGAAATTACGTCAATGATCGGCAGATCAGTATCAATCGTTTTGTCGGTTTAGTGGAGAAAGGACTCAGACAAAAAGGACACGAAATTCTGCGAGTGCAAGCACCGCCTATTTTCGGTCAACTGAAGCCTTCTCCCCAGGGAATCGGCAAGTGGTTAGGGTACATCGATAAGTTAATTATTTTCCCAGTGCAGTTACGTCAGCAGCTTGATTGGGCTGATATCGTCTGCATTTGTGATCAAGCTTTATCCTATTTAACTCCCTATCTAAAAGATCGCAAATATTTTGTCATCTGTCACGATATGCTGGCCATTCGTTCCGCCCTAGGAGAAATTCCTGAAAATCCCACCAGTTGGACGGGAAAACAGTATCAGGCTATGATTTTGCGAGGACTAAAACAGGCTAAATATGTTGTCTGTTCTTCCGAAGCTACTCGTGCCGATGTTCTCCGTTTAACTAAAATTGCTCCCGAACAAACGGAAGTAATTGAGGATTGCTTGAATCAGGGATACGGTCCGATGACAAAAGAAGCAGCAGTAGCTCTGGTGGGCAAATTTAATATCAACCGTGATTATCCCTGGTTAATTCATGTCGGAGGCGGCCAATGGTATAAAAATCGATTGGGATTGCTGAAAATATTCAAGAGGTTAATCACTTTCCCCGGTCTGGAAAATTGCCGATTGATCCTGATGGGAAAACCTTTGCTGCCGGATATGCGAGAATTTGTTAATCAGAATAACTTGTCCGCACAAGTAATCGAATTAGGAACCGTCTCTGATGATGACTTACGCGCCTTTTATTGCCTAGCAACTGCTTTAATTTTTCCCTCCTTTCAGGAAGGATTCGGTGTTCCCGTTATTGAAGCTCAATCCTGTGGTTGTCCCGTCTTTACCTCCAATCGTCTCCCCATGACTGTTATCGCTGATGATGCAGCCGTTTACTTCGATCCCACCGAACACGAGGCCGCCGCTACTATTATTGCAGAAAATCTTCTCGCTCCCGATCGCCTGGAAGATTTGAGGCAAAAAGGTTTTATCAATGCCACTCGCTTTACTTACGAAAGAATGATCCAATCCTACGACCGATTATTGCCAAAATTGTAGTCTAGCGCTTTTTGGCGAATCATTATCCTGCCAATGCGATTTTAAGCGGGGAGGATATGGTTCTGGGGTTCACTTTGGCCCTAGAAATCTTGCTGTAAGAGTGATCGTCCTTTTTTAAATCCTACAGTAATCATTTTTCCATAGCTCCTTTGCTTCCTTGTAGTGTTGTTTAATTGGGGTTTACTGAATAAATCTAAAAACCTTGTTGGATAATATCTTTAGGCTTTTTTGAAATCAAAAAGTGCCAGCCATTGGA
>NZ_JASJFE010000540.1:0-12759 GCF_030067735.1 Microcystis sp. M53598_WE2
GGCCCTTGGAGTGATCGGGGGGAAAATTTAGGGACTTTTTCCCTGAAAATGGGTAAAACCCTACACCCTACACCCTACACCCCACACCCTGCCCCCACCGAAAAACTTTTTGCCGCAAACCCTAACTATAGGCTGCTACGGATACTTTCGCCGCCACCTGACGAGCGATCGCTATCAGGGCTTTAGCTGAGGCCGATTCCGGTTGCCCCAAAACCACTGGTACACCAGTATCACCGCCCTCCCGGAGGGATATCTCCAGAGGCACACATCCCAGTAAAGGAATGCCCAATTCTTGCGAGGTTTTTTCCCCACCACCGGACCCAAATAGATCATAGGAGCGATCGGGCTGATCGGGAGGGATAAAATAACTCATATTTTCCACGATACCCAAAACCCGCGCCCCTAGCTGTTGGAACATTTTTAAACCCCGGCGCGCATCAATTAAAGAAACCGTCTGGGGAGTGGTGACAATCACCGCACCCGCTAGGGGGACCGATTGAATTAAAGTTAATTGTGCATCCCCGGTACCGGGAGGCATATCGACGATTAAATAGTCTAAATCGCCCCAATTGACTTGATAGAGAAACTGACGGATAATGCCGTTTAACATCGGACCGCGCCAGATTACCGGTTGATCGGGGTTGATCAAAAAGCCCATGGAAACCATTTTGATGCCATGGTTGAAAGCGGGTTCCAATATCTCGCCATTTGCGCCCTGTACCGTCACTTGTGCGTCATTTAAGCCCAACATTGTCGGGGCGTTGGGGCCGTAGATGTCCGCGTCTAATAGCCCCACTTTTGCCCCTAAATGAGCCAAGGCGACGGCGATATTGACAGCCACGGTACTTTTTCCCACACCGCCCTTACCACTGGAAACGGCGATAATATTTTTAACCCCCTCCACACCTTGGCGATCGGGTAAAGCTTTTTGTTGCGGGGTTTCGGCAGTTACTGCCACGGCGACACTTTCCACCCCGGGCAGCTGTTTAACAGCTTTTTGGCAGTCTTCCACGATAAATTCGCGCAAAGGACAGGCAGGAGTGGTCAAAACTAGGGTAAAGCTGACTTTTCCGCCATCGATCGCCACATTGCGGATCATGTTCAATTCCACTAGGCTTTTTTGCAGTTCCGGATCTTGAACGGGACGTAATACTTCTAAAATCGATGCGGTATCAAGGGGCATGGTTTCAGTGTCTCTAGTCAAGTATTGTTCTTATGGTTATTTATCTTAACCTTGATGCCCGCACAGTTATCAGTGGGGAGTGGGGAGTTTTTTGCTGTGAACAGTGAACAGTAAGTAGTCGTGCAAAATTAATTTCCTAGTGAAGATAGGCAAGAGGCAAAAGGCAATAGGCAAGAGCGGGGTTAGATATGTGTAATTAATTTTGCTTAGGTACTTAATTCTTCCAACTGCATAGATTTTTGAGATTGAGCCGTGTTTTTATGATCAATCATAAACAAAACCCCCCACCAATGGGCGGGGGGTTTTTTCGTCACCTAATTCAAGGTTTAGCCGAACTTGCCAGCAGTGGAGGCGATCAAGAAGGCGGCGTAGGTGAAGATATAGCCAACGGTGAAGTGAGCTAAACCAACCAAACGAGCCTGAACGATCGAGAGAGCCACGGGTTTGTCTTTCCAACGAACGAGGTTCGCCAGAGGAGTGCGTTCGTGGGCCCAAACGATAGTTTCGATCAACTCTTGCCAGTAACCACGCCAAGAGATCAGGAACATGAAACCGGTTGCCCAAACGAGGTGTCCAAAGAGGAACATCCAGGCCCAGACAGAAAGGTTATTAACACCGTAGGGGTTGTAACCGTTGATTAACTGAGCCGAGTTAGCCCAGAGGTAATCGCGGAACCAGCCCATCAGGTAGGTGGAGTTTTCGTTAAACTGAGCCACGTTACCCGACCAGACACCGAGGTGTTTCCAGTGCCAGTAGAAGGTTAACCAACCCAAGGTGTTCAACATCCAGAACATGGCTAGGTAGAAGGAATCCCAAGCAGAGATGTCGCAAGTACCGCCACGGCCAGGACCGTCGCAAGGGAAGGAATACCCGAAGTCTTTTTTATCGGGCATTAATTTGGAACCACGAGCGTCTAAAGCACCTTTAACCAGGATTAGAACGGTGGTGTGTAACCCAAGAGCGATCGCATGGTGAACGAGGAAGTCGCCAGGACCGATGGTTAAGAAGAGGGAGTTAGTGCCGCTATTGATTGCGTCTAGCCAACCGGGCAACCAAACATCACCGTAGTTAGGATAGGCGGTGTAAGCGATACTATCGGGGTTAGACAACAGTACGTTCATGCCGTACAGGGTTTTACCCGAAGCTGCTTGCACGAATTGAGCGAACACAGGTTCGATCAGGATTTGTTTTTCGGGAGTACCGAAAGCGACGACCACATCGTTATGAACGTAGAGGCCGAGGGTGTGGAAACCTAAGAAAAGGGAAACCCAGCTTAGGTGAGAGATGATCGCTTCTTTATGCTCCAGCATCCGCGCCAGCACGTTATCTTTGTTCGCTTCGGGATCATAGTCACGCACGAAGAAGATAGCACCGTGAGCGAAAGCACCCACCGCTAGGAAACCAGCGATGTATTGGTGGTGAGTATAGAGAGCCGCTTGGGTGGTGTAGTCCTTAGCGATAAAGGCATAAGGGGGTAGCGCGTACATATGCTGCGCCACCAGAGAGGTGATCACGCCTAAAGAAGCCAGGGCCAAACCGAGTTGGAAGTGGAGAGAGTTGTTAACCGTGTCATAAAGATTTTTGTGACCGGCTCCTAACTTACCACTGGGGGGTTTGTGTGCATTGAGGATGTCCTTGATGCTGTGACCGATGCCCCAGTTGGTGCGGTACATATGACCAGCCACGATGAAGATCACAGCGATCGCCAAGTGGTGGTGAGCCATATCGGTTAACCAGAGGGACTCGGTTTGGGGATGGAAACCACCTAAGAAGGTGAGAATCGCAGTTCCCGCGCCTTGGGCAGTACCGAAAATGTGGTTAGCAGTATCGGGGTTTTCCGCATACACACCCCAGTCACCGGTGAAGAAGGGTAGTAAACCCGCCGGGTGGGGGGGAGTGGAGAGGAAGTTGTCCCAACCAACGTGCTGACCGCGGGATTCGGGGATAGCAACGTGAACGAGGTGTCCGGTCCAAGCCAGAGAGCTAACACCGAACAGAGCGGCGAGGTGGTGGTTCAGGCGAGATTCAGCGTTTTTGAACCAAGCGAGGCTAGGACGGAACTTAGGTTGTAAGTGTAACCAGCCAGCAAAGAGGAAAATCGCCGAGAGAATCAGCAGGAACACCGCACCTTGGTATAGGTCTTGGTTGGAGGTCATACCGATGGTGTAGAACCAGTGGTAAACCCCGGAATAGGCGATGTTAACCGGATTAGAAGCGCCAGCTTGGGTGAAGGCATCCACAGCACCTTTACCGAACTGGGGATCCCAAATCGCGTGGGCGATGGGACGGATGTTTAAGGGATCTTTGATCCACTGCTCGAAGTTACCTTGCCAAGCGACGTGGAATATAGTACCGGAAGTCCACAGGAAAATGATTGCAATGTGGCCGAAGTGCGACGCGAAAATCTTTTGGTAGAGATTCTCTTCCGTCATGCCATCATGACTTTCAAAATCGTGGGCTGTGGCGATCCCGTACCAAATCCGACGGGTGGTCGGATCTTGGGCTAGATCTTGGCTAAATTTAGGGAATTTAGTTGCCATAGCTGTTTAGGAAATTCTCCTCTCTAAATAACTGAGGCTCTTACACGAGTGCTGGTTATTTCCTTTTTTAAATTCACCCACTGTAATAGGAAACGCTTACAGAGGTATCGGTCAATCGACGCTGGTTCAGCCTAGTCTTGCCAATCCCCGGGGGACTGGCAAGCCCTTATAGGCAAGTTTAGCCAATCGAGAGACTTCTGGCCAAGAAGAATGCCCAAGTGGTGACAATACCGCCTAAGAGGTAGTGAGCCACACCAACGGCACGACCTTGAATGATGCTCAGGGCGCGAGGTTGGATAGCGGGGGCAACTCTTAACTTGTTGTGCGCCCAGACGATCGACTCGATTAATTCTTGCCAGTAGCCGCGACCACTGAACAGGAACATCAAGCTAAACGCGAAGACGAAGTGACCGGCTAGGAACATGATTCCGTAGGCAGACAGGGCGGAGCCATAGGAATTAATGACTTGCGCCGCTTGCGCCCAGAGGAAATCCCGTAACCAACCGTTGATGGTGATGGCACTTTGGGCGAAGTTACCGAGGGTAACGTGGGTGACAGTGCCATCGGGGGCGACGGTTCCCCAGACATCGGACTGCATTTTCCAGCTAAAGTGGAAGATTACGACCGAGAGGGAGTTGTACATCCAGAACAGGCCGAGGAAGACGTGATCCCAACCTGAAACTTGGCAGGTACCGCCGCGACCGGGACCATCGCAGGGGAAACGGAAACCGAGATTCGCTTTATCGGGAATCAGACGGGAACCGCGAGCGTAGAGAACCCCTTTGAGGAGAATCAACACGGTGACATGGATGGTGAAGGCGTGGATGTGATGCACGAGGAAATCGGCAGTACCGAGAGTGATCGGCATCATGGCCACTTTGCCACCCACTGCTACTACGTCGCCACCGAAAGCATAACTAGCGGTAGTGAGAGCGTTAGGAGCGGTGTTGCCGGGGGCTAGGGTGTGGAGACTTTGTACCCATTGGGCAAAGATGGGTTGTAGTTGAATTCCCGTATCCGAGAACATATCTTGGGGACGACCAAAAGCCCGCATGGTGTCGTTGTGAATGTATAAACCGAAGCTATGGAAGCCGAGGAAAATACATACCCAGTTCAGGTGGGAGATAATTGCGTCGCGATGACGGATCACCCGATCGAGCAGGTTATCGACGTTTTTGGCCGGATCGTAGTCGCGTACCATAAAGATCGCTCCGTGCGCTCCCGCACCGACGATTAAGAAGCCACCGATCCAAGTGTGGTGAGTAAACAAGGATAGTTGGGTGGCGTAGTCAGTCGCCTGATAGGGATAGGGCGGCATGGCGTACATATGGTGGGCCACGATGATGGTTAGCGAACCTAAGAGAGCAAGGTTAATCGCTAACTGAGCGTGCCAAGAGGTGGTCAGGATTTCGTACAGTCCTTTGTGACCTTGACCGGTGAAGGGACCTTTGTGGTTTTCGAGGATTTCCTTCATGCTGTGACCGATACCCCAGTTGGTACGGTACATATGACCAGCAATGATGAATAATACAGCGATCGCCAAGTGATGGTGAGCGGTATCGGAAAGCCAGAGACCACCGGTCACGGGGTTCAAGCCACCTTTGAAGGTGAGGAAATCCGAGTAAGCACCCCAGTTAAGGGTAAAGAAGGGGGTCAAACCCTGGGCGAAACTGGGATATAAATCCGCCATCTTGCTCGGTTCGAGGATGAACTCGTGGGGCAAGGGGATGTCTTGGGGAGCGACTCCAGCATCGAGGAGTTTGTTCACCGGTAAAGAAACGTGAATCTGATGACCGGCCCAACCTAGGGAACCTAAGCCGAGTAAACCCGCCAAGTGGTGGTTCATCATCGATTCCACGTTTTGGAACCATTCCAGTTTCGGTGCGCTTTTGTGGTAATGGAACCAACCGGCAAACAGCATCAGGCCCGCCATAACTAAACCACCGATAGCGGTGCAGTATAGCTGATAGCTGTTGGTGAACCCGGAGGCGCGCCAGAGGTAGAACAGACCAGAGGTGATCTGAATACCGTGGAAACCACCGCCCACATCGCCGTTGAGGATGCCTTGACCGACGATCGGCCAGACCACTTGGGCGCTGGGTTTGATGGCCAGCGGGTTGGTTAACCAAGCTTCATAGTTAGAAAATTTCGCGCCGTGGAAGTACATTCCACTAAGCCAAACGAAGACAACGGCGAGATGTCCGAAGTGGGCGCTGAAGATTTTCCGAGAAATATCTTCGAGATCGCTGGTTTGACTATCAAAATCGTGGACGTTGGCGTGTAGGTTCCAAATCCAGGTGGTGGTTTTGGGTCCTTTGGCTAAAGTGCGATCAAAATGCCCCGGTTGACCCCACTTCTCAAAGGAAGTAGGTACTGGGTCTTTATCTACAATCACTTTAGCTACCGCCTCTTTGGGGGGGAGTGCCATGAGGATTCTCCTCTCTCGACAATAGACTTAGCGTTTTATTTGAGGATAGATTTTTTAACCTAAAAAAGGCAAGTTGAAATCTGACCCACCTTTTGTTAATGTCGCTTGACTTTCCTCTTGGGTGAGATTCCAGTCGAAAGCATCAATAGTAGATGATAAGTCTTTGTTCTCTTGTCTGTTCGTTATGCTTAACAATAATTAAAATTCTCTCAATCCTTGATAGGAGAGACATTTTCTGCTATGGACGGTCTTAGTCAGGGTCAGACCAGTGATTTTTCTTTACAAAAGTTTATCAATTGTCGCTCCGGAAGCCAATTTCCCCCTTTTCTCCCTCACCAGACCATATAGAAAATTCAATAGATAGATTCTCAAAAAACAATCAAACAATTCTGTAAAATTGAGGCCATGACCTCATCTTCTCGCGCTTTTGCTGACACCAGAGCATTCAATGACTCTAGCAAAAATCAATGGTTTCTATAGATTTTGGCCTTGGCTCTAGGAGGAACGTGCTATCCCTACTACATAAATTAATCCCAGTCAAAACCCTTCATATATGTCTTGTGATCGGTTTACTGACCACCCTGTTAACCGCCTGTGGCGATCGCCTGACGGCTACCAATCTCCCCACTTCCGAAACCCTTCATCTTCCCGTCGTCCAGGGCCGCATTTCTGAGGTTGCCCCCCCGG
The DNA here is from genome assembly GCF_030067735.1 of Microcystis sp. M53598_WE2. Classification (NCBI taxonomy): domain Bacteria; kingdom Bacillati; phylum Cyanobacteriota; class Cyanophyceae; order Chroococcales; family Microcystaceae; genus Microcystis; species Microcystis sp. M53598_WE2. The sequence goes on from NZ_JASJFE010000540.1 coordinate 6,839, forward strand.
CCCTAATTCAGGAACTGCGCCCCAGTTTAGATCGTTACGCTCCCCAAGTAACGATTCTCAGTCCTCTGGCCGAACAAGTTTTCGATGACCCTCAGGTGACAGTTAAACTACAAGTGTCGGGGCTGCCAATTTTCCAAGACGATACCCTGAAATTAGGACCCCACTTGAGCCTAATTGTCGATAATGAACCAGCAGCGGCTATCTACGACCTCAAGCAACCGATTATCCTAGAAAATCTTGCCCCCGGTACTCACACCCTCCGCGTCTTGGCCCTGCGGCCTTGGCAGGAAAGTTTTAAAAATGATGGGGCCTTCGCTGAAACAACCTTTCATATTCTGACAAAAACAGGCAAAAATGCCCCTGATCATAACTTACCCCTATTAACCTACAGTAGTCCGCAAGGAATCTACGGTGCAGAACCGCTCCTGCTCGATTTTTATCTGAGTAATGCTCCTCTACGTCTGTCCAATACTGCCAACGGGGATAATAATCTTCAAGATTGGCGCATTCGTGTCACCGTCAACGGTGAAAGTTTTCTGCTTGATACTTGGGAACCGATCTATCTCAAGGGTTTTGCCAAGGGCAATAACTGGGTACAACTAGAATTCATCGATGGTAAGGGAAATAAAATCGAAAACGAGTTTAATACCAGCGTGCGCGTGATTAGTTTTGATCCCTCTTACCGAGACGGTCTTAGTCAATTGGTCCGCGGCGATTTATCCCCTACAATTGCCCGTAGCATTGTTGATCCCAACTATAAAACCATTCCCAGTCTAGAGGAAAAAACTCCCATAGTTGATCCAGAAACCCCTATAGTTGAGGAAGAAACCCCCGTTATTGAGCCAGAAACCCCTGTAGTTGAGGAAGAAACCCCTGGAGTTGAGGAAACCCCTGTTATTGAGGAGGAAACTCCTGTTATTGAGCCAGAAAGCCCAATAGTGGAAGAAAATCCTGTTATTGAGCCAGAAAGCCCAATAGTGGAAGAAAAACCGGTAGAGACAGAAACAATCGAAAAGGTAGAGGAAACCCCTGAAGCGATCGAATCTCCCTTAACCACCATACCGGAGACAAAGGAGATTAACGAACCGGCCTCTAGTATTTAGCCTCCGGTAGAAGTGGAACCTATTCCCGAACCCCAGAACAATAGCGAGCAAAAAATCACCATTTTCGATCGCATTCAACAAACCTTAAATCGTTTCCAGTTACCCTCTCCCCCAGCAGAAACAGATATCGAACTACCCATCCTCGATCCTGAATTATTCACCAATGTCGAGCGGTCTTAAAACCCAGCTTAATCGAGTTTTTAGGGGATAGGGTAATGAGGGTAATGGGGAAGTGGGGAGGTGGGAATTATGAATTATGAATTAGGAGGTGGGGGGGTAGGGGAATGGGGGAATTTCAACTAAAACCCTAAAACCCTAACACCCTAAAACCCCAACACCCTAAAACCCTAAAAACCCAACCCCCAACACCTCGATCGAGAAATTATTAAACAAATATTTCGCAATATAGACAAAATTGGGAACTAAGTTATAATTTAGAACGTCTCTGAGTAATTTACTAACTTTTTGCTTGAGGTAATTGTGTTTAACAAAATTTCCCTTGTCGCTGGTTTTGCCGGTTTAGTTGCCCTGACTACCGTTGGCGCTGTACCCGTACAAGCAGGACCGGAAAATAACGAAATCCTGATCAGTCAACTGCGCGGCCATGACACCTACAGAGGTGAACCGCAACTTAACCCCGGTGACTATGTACTAGGTCGCGTCCGGGGAACCGTGGGTGGCATTATGTCCATCCAATTGATCAGACCTGTGACAGTGGATGGCAAAGAAATTTTCAGTGGCGACTTTGCTGACGGAACCACCGCTCGTATTGTTGGGGATGCCACCGGTGGTGACGATGTACTATTGCAAGTGGTAGATGGCAAGTTAATTTATGTGGGTAAAGCTCATCCCTATTGGGTTTCCCGCTTGAAACTAAAATCGGAAATCACCACCAGCGCTACTCGCTCGCAACTTTTAAGAGAAGTTAACCAAAAAGAACCCGCTTGGGGACTTCCCGCTTTACCCCCGGAAACCAGAACCTTTACTGAAGTTGCTCCTCAACCCGCTCCCGAGCCTAGTGTATCTCCTATCCGCGGACTTTGGTAGTGGCAAGATATCAGGAGAAAATCTCTTGTCTTGAGACTGAGAAGCTGAAAAATCTTCTCAAAATCTGATACAAAAATACTAAATACTCCCCCTTTTTCCGATCGAAGGGGGGTCTTTTTCAGTCAAAAATTGATAAATAATTGTATTTCAGCCCAGATTCTCGTCATCACATCGGTAAGGGCATGATCACTATCTAATTCGATTAATTTTACCCAAGGACGATTTATGCAATAATGGCGACTATTTTCTAGGGGAATCACCTCATCGGCACGACCATGAATAATCAGGGTGGGGAGCTGCCTGATTAACTTTTCTTGGGGATAATTAGCTAAATCCTCGATAAATTTGGAATAAATTGGCAGAGAACGACGATAACCGTAGTGATAAACCGATAAACTCCCAGATTTTTGCCAATTGGCTAGGGTTTCTGCTCCCAATTGTCCCAACCAAACCGGCCCGAAATTAAAAGCGGGAGCTAATAAAACGAGCCTTTGCACCTGAGAATAAGTTTCTGCCAGCCAAGCTGCCGTTAAACCGCCAAAACTGGAACCAATTAGGGTAACAGGAAACTGAGATTGTTCAATCAATTGACCGATTTGGACAATCTGACGAGTGAGAGTTAAGCTAGAAAAGTCATCACCGTTAAGATCGGGAATTTCCATCGCTAAACCCCTCTTTTGCCAACAATGTCTCAAAAATTGCGCTTTTGTTGATTGGGGGCTAGAAGCAAAACCGTGTAGATAAATATATCTGTTTTGAAGAACCGCCATTCTAGAACCAATTAGGGTCTGCTGAAAAAGTTTGCTGGTGGGGGCAGGGTGTGGGGTGTGGGGTGTGGGGTGTAGGGTTTTACCGATTTTGAGGAGGTCAATTACCTAATTTTCGGGGAAAAAGCACCTGAATTTTCCCCCTGATCACCCTCTTGCCTAGCACTTTTGGATTTCAAAAAGGTCTCAAAGTCTTACCCAACAAGATTTTTAGATTTATTCAGCCAACCCCAATTAGATTTCTTCATCTTGCTCTTTGGTAGCACTGGGAGAAGAATTATAAATGGCATCTAACTGCTGACGAGCATCTTCGACAGTGACGGAACGAATCACTAACAGAGGTTCATTAATCGGTTGTCCGGCCTCGTCCAAAAGTTCCGGATGGGAAGTCATGGGATAACCGTAGGGATTATAGGAATTAGCCGATTTAGCAGGACGTTTCTGGGAATCCATGCTGACAGTAATCAGACTACGAATTAAATTATTAATGGTCAAAAAAGCGATAACTGTGAAGGCGAGGATATAGAGCAGATGTAACATTGGCTGAGTCTCCCATGAATTATGTGTGAATATTCCCTAATTGCCAAAACTTTATGCTAAAAATTCGCTCAACTCTCTAGCTTACCAAAAAGTTTCAGGTTAAGCATCAGTTTGAGGAGATTGATATTCTCCCCAACCCTGTAATCGACGACGACGACTGCTAACTCCCCAACACTCTGCCACCAACTGATGCCAAGGCAACAACATCTTGGCCTCGATACCCACCTGACCACCTGTGGTTTTAAAGAGTAAATAAGCCGTGGCCACCTCCTGTTGGGCGTTTTTGACTCTTGCTAATAAATCGTTTTGTTCCTCGACGCTGAGAAAGGATAATCTCTCGGATTCGAGGAGGAGACAGGAACGGGAAAACCAATAGGTGAAATCCTCTAGTAGAGGTTCCAAGATGGTTTTCAGGAGTTCGTTTTCGGTGGGTTGCGAAGGAAACATTATTCTTATAATGACGATTTTGCTTACCTTAATCTTAGCGTTATTTATATTTCTTAACATTATGACGGGAAAACTTTAAGATTTGCCCCGGCTGTAGGCGGCACTAAAGAAATCCAGTTCACAACTAAGGGCATAACGATAGGATAAAGAGATATTTTCGGTCATCAGGGTGTATTTATCGGCTAATTCCTCTAACTGGCTTGCTAAAGCGGCGAATTCATCCCCACTATAACTATCAATCCAAGCTTGATAGGGATTCTCAGGAATCGGCTCTAAGGCTAATTGTTGACCCAGATAAGCATAAAGACGCATACAGGGACTCATCGCCACGGCAATCGCACCGATATCACCCATCCAAGCGGTAGCGAGAAGAAAATCCCGATAGCGACGGGTGGCGTTAGCGGGCTGAACCTTTCTCAGGTCAACCCCCCACTGTAAAGCGTAATTTTCGTGTAATTCTAATTCCTTTAATACCCCTGCCGCTAACCGATGAAAGCTAGTAAATCCCTGCCAATCGGGAGCTTTAGCGGCGGCGATACTGTAAGCACGGGCGAAAGATTCCAGAAAAAAAGCATCTTGACCGACATAGAAAGCGAAACAGTCCCGTTTAAGCTCTCCTGTGGCGATACCTCGCACAAAAGGGTGTTCTAGACAAGCTTGTACTAGATCTTGATGGCTGTGCCAAAGTTGCTGACTAAGCATAGGAAAATACTAATTAGGTGGACAAGGTTGGTTAAGTGGGTGGGTGGAATTAAATATAAGATGAATGTAGGTTGGGTTGAAGCATGAAACCCAACGCCCGCATGGGTTACTGAAAATGGGTAAAACCCCACACCCCACACCCCACACCCTACACCCCGTCAGTTCATTTCCTTAACCCAAACTGACGCTAACCCTGTTACAATACAGATAACTAACCAAATTTGAATTAAAAACTATGCGACTTAAGCGATGGGAGTCCCCCCGCCGTCAGGGACGTAACGACAAAGGCAAGGGTGGTTCGGCCCGACAGCGACAACTGAAAAAACAATTTAAAATGCTGTCGAAAAAACTGAAAGGGGGAGAGAGTAACATCTCTCCTCTTTTTTTGTCCCCAGCAATCTCCTCTGAAAAATCTTCCTCTGGGAAACTCTCAGTCTCCTGAAACAGTCCCAGACTTGAGCCACTTTCAGATTAGGAAAAAAAATGAAGCGTACACTTGCCGTCATGACGATGACAGTAGCTTTAACCCTCACCAGTAACCATTCTAGCCTTGCGGGAGCAATCTTCGATCGCATTCAAAAAACTGGGGTAATTACTGCGGGCGCTCGTAAAGATGCTATTCCCTTTGGTTTTGTCAACTCCCAGGGCAAGTGGGTGGGTTACAGCCTTGATATGTTAGAGTTAATTCGCAAGGAAACCGAACGGAAGTTAGGAAAACCAATTAAGTTAAAAATTGTTGAGATTACTCCCCAAAATCGTTTTGAAAAGTTGAAAACAGGGGTTATAGATATAGAATGTGGCTCCACTACTTTTACTTGGAAAAGAGAAAATGAAGTGGATTTTTCTGTTAGTTACTTTGCCGGTGGTACTCAATTGCTCACCCGCAAAGGTAGTAATCTCGATGACATCGGTAGCCTGGCAGGCAGACGCATTGGAGTAATTGCCAATACTACTAATGAAGCAGTAATTAAAACTCAACAACCCGCCGCTATTTTGGTCAAAGTTAAAAATCGTGGCGAGGGTTTACAAAAACTAGAAGCGGGAGAAATTGATGGTTTTGCCAGTGATGGCATTACCCTGGAAGGTTTAAGGAAAAGCGCTAAAAATCCCAATAATTTAGCCATAGTTCCCTCCTATCCCTACGCCTACGAATCCTATGCCTGTACTTTACCCGAAAATGATTCTAAATGGCGCGATACAGTGAATTATACCCTATTAAAATTCATGGAAGGGATCGTTAGTGACCAACAACAAGCGGTGACAATTTATGAACGTTGGTTTGGTGAAGAGGGTGTTGTTCCCTATTCCAGAGAAA
>NZ_JASJFE010000912.1:0-1128 GCF_030067735.1 Microcystis sp. M53598_WE2
AAATCCTCTAGCTCCATTTTTTGTGGAGACTAGATCAGTAAGTTTTTCAGTGATTACATTGGCATCTAAAAACTCAATTTGACTTAGTAAATCTTGAGTTTGTTGGATGGCATTTTCAAAAGTTATACTCATAAACATACCTAGCCTTCTGTGAAGTTTAAGAGAAAAATACTAAGCGTCTAAAGCATTTAACCAATTAGTTAAATCCTCCCCTGTCGAAAAATCCAATAAAGCTTCCCCCACTCGTTCTAGATCATCAATATTCAAGGTCATAATCCGACTCTCTATATCCACATCAATAGCTCCTAACTTACGTTTAATCAGACGAATAATTAGATTTCTTTCTCTTGCTAAACCCTGTTCTAAACCCCGTTCTAAACCCCGTTCTAAACCCTGTTCTAAACCCTGTTCTAAACCCTGTTCTAAACCCCGTTCTAAACCCTGTTCTAAACCGCGGCGCATCCAACTGGTGGTAATCTGCATAACTCCCTCCTGTTCGGGTTGAATAAATGTGCTAATCTCCTGTTGAAATTCTATCTCCTCGAACGAGTTGAGATTGAGATAGGTATCGACAAAGCCTGAAATCAATTGCATTCTAGCAGCATCTAATCTTAATGTTACCAATAATCTTAGACATTGTGCCTTAACTTTTGCTCTATCCCGAGGGGCAATTTTCATCTTGGCCATCAAAGCGGCGGCGACGGGATTAGCTTGATTGATAAAATCTCGCCAATGCAAGCGATTTAACTGGACAACTTGATAGTTAAATTCTAACACTTTTAAGTCAGGAAACTCAATTTTATATTGACGAATTGCTTCTTTTTGTGGACGATCATAGGAGAATATGACAATGGGATAAACTGGTAAGGCAAATTTTTGATGCAGACGAGCGAAATAAGTAAACATTCGCCGATTAAATTCCGGTTGAGAGCTAGACTGTGCTTCTAGATGAATTAAGAAAAATGATGATTGTCCTCGAAATTGCACTTGGGCGACTAAATCACTTTCATACTTTTCTCCTTCCGTGACATCGGTAAAGACTTCTTTGTCTAAAAATGTGATCTGATTAGGCTCTAAATAATTAATAATCTCAGAAAAAAACAACTGAATAAATTCAACAAAAAAAGT
>NZ_JASJFE010000891.1:0-1488 GCF_030067735.1 Microcystis sp. M53598_WE2
ACTTCTTCGCTTGTTTTTCTGTAATTGGTAATTCGCCCAAAATACTTTTTACTTTTCTTGTCCGACCGGCTGTTTCTCCTGTGCTTGTTTTGACAAAAAAATACCGATTTCTGGGTTGACATACTGAATCATTAAATCTCTGACTGTCTCCTCTATCTCTCCCAAGTTATTAAATTTCTTAATTTGGGATTGCTCATAGAGACATTGCCCTAACTCTTGACATAACTCTTTAATTCTTTTTTCATTTTCTGATAACATTGAATTATTCCTCCCATCGAGAGCTATTCTGAATTGTAAGTTATAACTATTATAATCTCATTTCTCTTTGTGATCAAGTTGAAGATTTTCTAGTTTTTGACTGCTATAAGTATTAATACTCATTGCATAAGTGAGATGCTCCCAACGGGAACAGTGGAAGTGGAGGTTAATCAGGGGATTATATGAAAAGGAGTTCGAGAGGGAACAGATAATTAAACTGTTTGAAATCATCGACAATATGATGACTTTATCCCCTGAATTACAGTCAAGTTTAGAAAGTAAAATCAAACAATTTGAGGAGGAAAGAACCATGCCTTTAATGAGTAATATGGAGTTACGAGGAATAGAACGCGGTAAAGAAATAGGTAAGGAAATTGGTAAGGAAATTGGAGCGTTAGAAAATGCTCGTGATTTTGTGAAAAAAGTTTTGGAAAACCGACTAGGCGATATCCCTGGAGATATTGGACAATGTCTCAATGATGCTTCAGTTATTTCGGTTTTAGAAGAGATGTTAAAAGCCGCACTTATAGTAAATTCTTTTGAGGAGTGTAGGAAGTCTTTTAGTATCATCATAAATAAGTAGGGTGGGTAATACCTACCTTACTTAGTAAACTGTTTGAAATCATCGACAATATGATGACTTTATCCCCTGAATTACAGTCAAGCTTAGAGAGTAAAATCAAACAATTTGAGGAGGAAAGAACCATGCCTTTAGTAAGTAATATGGAGTTACGAGGAATAGAACGCGGTAAGGAAATTGGCAAGGAAATTGGTAAGGAAATTGGTAAAGAAATAGGCAAGGAAATTGGAGCGTTAGAAAATGCTCGTGATTTTGTCAAAACAGTTTTGCAAGCTCGCTTAGGTGAAGTTCCTTTAGATGTGGAACAATACCTGAATAAAGTTTCGGTACTATCTACATTACAAGAGATTGTTAAATTAGCAGCTACTGCTAATTCTCTCGCAGAATTTAAGCAGTCTTTGGCAAAAATCCAATCCTAGAACTTCTTTAGAAAACGGGTTTCTTTGAGAAACTCTTTGAGAAACCCGTTTTCTGTATAATGTTAATTTATGTTATGGAAGTCTTGAAAAATTGGGGATTGTTGGGCTAAAACTGTTAGCAATAAACCTTTGCGGTTAACGTCATGACTTCTACCCTTTTGCCGAGCTTTCCTGCTGTTGACGATGTTTTGTGCAATTTCGCTCAATCTGATGGCTTGAGTCAAGCTAATC
>NZ_JASJFE010000929.1:0-1974 GCF_030067735.1 Microcystis sp. M53598_WE2
CCGAGAATAAAAAACTTAACTTTGGCAAGTATTGCCGATTTTTGCCATTTTTTGGAACCTTTTCGCCGGTAATGATGACAAGGTAAAAGGAGCTTCTAGAGAACAGATTATCCCAAAATAACAAAATCGAGATTATCATCTAATTGGTATAGATTATGACTGGAATTATGAGTCAACTCAGTCCCCTACAAGCCGAACAAATCAAGGAAATCGGGACTTATTTACGTCAAAAACGGGAAGAAAGCGGCCTGAGCATGGACGATATCGCCGCCCTGACGATGATTAGAGTACCAATGCTAGAAGCGTTGGAAACGGGGAATTGGGAGAAATTACCAGAATTAATTTATGTCAAGGGATTTATCAAACGCTACGGTGATGCTCTAAAAATTGATGGTAAAGCTTTAGCCGATCGCTTGTCTCCTAGTGCGGAACAATTAGCTCAAGAGGTAACTATCCCGAAAACACTGCCCACAAAAGTTACCCCTCTCCCCAAGGCTGAACCCGCTGCCCCAAAAGTGGAACCGGTGAAAGCAGAAAAACCAGCCCCGGAAACTGGCCCTCAACCGGCTAAATCAACCTTTTTCGGGATGTATCTCTGGCTAGGCTTGCTGGCGGGCATATTTTGTGGTATTGGCTATCTTTTCCTCCGTCCCCCTCTCTCTAACCCCCCTGCCGTTACTCCCTCTCCTTCCCCCGTGGTTTCCCCCGCGCCGGTAGTCCCTCCCGCACCGATAGCCTCTCCTTCCCCTTCTCCTCAGTCAAAAGTTCCCCTCTCAGCCGAAGTAACTATTGAACAGGCCGCTTGGGTAAGGGTAATTGCCGATGGCCAAAAAGTCCATGAAGGCAATCTCCAACCCGGGACTAAACAAACTTGGACAGCCCAAAAGAGTTTAAATATTCGATCGGGCAATGCTGGCGGTGTTAAAATCTCTCTTAACCAAAAACCTGCCCAATTAATGGGTAAAGCTGGCCAAATTGGCGAAATCACCCTAACTGCACCCCCTCAGTAGGATTGGGTGTGGGGTGTGGGAAGATGGGGTGATGGGGTGATGGGGTGTTGGGAAGAATAAAAAAAATAATCTCCTGACTCCCGACTCCTGATCACTGATCAGGCTGCATCATCCCAGATGGGGGTAAGGGTCTGATAATCGTAGCGGGAAGCGTTAGGATGACAGCTGACACAGGTGGTATGACCGAGAGGAGTGGGTAAATTGACCCTAGGGTGCAAAACCTTTACATAGCTGGACTGTTCAATTAGGAGGGGAACAAAAGTAGTCTGGGTAAGAGGGCGGGAAGAATAACTGAGATAATCCCAGATAAGACGCTGAGTAATGCCAACAATTGGTTTTAAACGGATACCATAGTGAGAATTAGGATTTTCTAGGATTTTTTTCCAAGTTTGACTGGGTAGGATACTGGGGGGAATGGCAATATGGCAAGTGGCACAATTTTCTAGATAGGTTTGCTGTCCAATTTGATAACGATTCAGCAATGTATCCGAGGAAGGCGATTGGGCGATCGCTGGTTGTTGAAGTAGCGAAGCCAGTAGAATACCCCCTAGAATACTGAGGAGAAAGAGGATCAGAAAAAAAATCGATTTCACTTGACCGCTGGAAGGCATGACTGGGATGACGAGTAATTGAACACAATTTTGACACTCTCGCCATCACAATGCCAAGCTGTGTGATGGGAGATTCTTGCTTCACAGAAACCTGCTTTTTGAGACGAATCCCAACGAGTCTTACAGTCTCTCCACAAGCTTAAACTCCTGACTGCCCATCAGTATTTGGGTTCTTCTGGTTTATCGAAAATTTGGGTTAAAACCCCGTCGTTTTACGACGGCTTTTCCTGATTTTTGATGTAGCACTTAAGAACTTCCAGTGGCGCACCTCTCAGTTATCAGTTATCAGTTATCAGTTATCAGTGGGTAAGTTATCAGTTATCAGATGTGAGTTTTTAAGTGTGCAGTATTAA
>NZ_JASJFE010000642.1:0-1637 GCF_030067735.1 Microcystis sp. M53598_WE2
CGTGGGGGTAGGGTGTGGGGTGTGGGGTGTGGGGTGTGGGGTTTTACCCATTTTCAGGGAAAAAGTCCAGGAATTTTCCCCCCAATCACTCCAATTGTCGGCAGTTTTTGAGGGAAAAAAAGTCTAAAAACCTTATCCAACAAGGTTGTTAGATTTATTCAGCAAACCCCAAGTAGTTTTTCCATAGCTAACTGACAGTCCGGATGGGAGGACAGATAAAAACGATTGCATGGTATGATAGGGGTTTTGGAACTATTGTTTTAGGTCAAGATCATGGCGAAACGAATGCAGGTTATCCTCAATCAAAAAGTCAGCAAATTAGGTGAAAATGGCGATGTGGTGGAAGTGGCCCCCGGTTATGCGCGCAATTACCTTATCCCCCAAGGTGTGGCCGTTTTAGCCACCAAGGGCGCGATTAAACAGGCAGAATTTAGGAAAGAAAAAGAGCGTCAACGTCTCCTCGCTGAAAAACAAGAAGCGGAAACCAGAAAAACTGCGATCGAAAAACTCAGTCCCTACAGCATCCCTAAACAGGTGGGTGAAAACGAGGCCATTTTCGGTACTGTCACCAGTCAAGATGTGGCTACGGTTATTCTAGAAAATGCTAAATTAGAAATCGATCGCCGTGGTATTACCGTCCCCGATATCGGTCAATTGGGAGTCTATAAAGTACAAGTCAAACTCCATCCCGAAGTTAATGCCGATATCGAAATTAAAGTAATTGCACAATAACAATTGTCGGGGCATAGTTATCAGTAATCAGTGAAAATTTATCAGAGCGATTAACTAGCTGATGGCTGCTAGCTAATAGCCATTCACATCTCAAAAACTATGACTCATCCCACGGATATAAAAACCCTAGCGCGCTGGATGGCGGCGGATTTTAGTAATCAAGAACAAGCTTTTGCTAATCCGCCTTTTTTTGCCCATATTCGCGTGTGTATGCGCCCTTTGCCCGATGAATTACTGAATGGAACCAGCTTATTTTTAGAGCAGGCCTACGATTTTATGCTCAATACTCCCTATCGTTTGCGAGTATTTAAATTATCGGTAGTCGATGATCATATTGAACTAGAAAACTTTAAAGTTAAAGAGGAAGCTAACTTTTTTGGTGCTTCTAGAGAACCCCAGCGTCTCAAAAATCTCACCTTAGACTTGTTAGAACCGATGCTGGGTTGTGATATGAATGTCACTTGGACAGGTAACAGTTTTAAAGGGGTGGTGAAACCGGGTAAACAATGTTTAGTCTTTCGCAAAGATAGAATGACTTATTTAGATAATAGTTTTGAAATTAGTGAACGGGGATTAATTAGCGTTGATCGCGGTTTAGATCCCGAAACCGATCAATTAGTCTGGGGTTCGATCGCCGGTCCTTTTGAGTTTGTGCGTCGCGCCAGTTTTGCTGAGGAAGTGTGAGAAAAATTATCGGTTTTTAGCTATGAAAATCGCCACATGGAATGTCAACTCGATTCGCAGCCGACAAGAGCAGGTAATTAACTGGTTACAACTCAATCCCGTTGAGGTTTTGTGCTTGCAAGAAACTAAGGTAATCGATCGAGATTTTCCCAGAGAAGCTTTTGAATCTTTGGGTTATCATCTCTATATTTCTGGACAAAAAGCCTACAATGGTGTGGCGA
>NZ_JASJFE010000090.1:0-3790 GCF_030067735.1 Microcystis sp. M53598_WE2
GGTTAACTTTAGCTATCATTATTTTAGGAATAATTCTCTCATTATTTTTATCCATAAAAAATAAACTTGGTTTATGCCTAACTAGCCTACTAATCCTAGTTATAATTCCCCTAATTTGGGGTTTACAATGGCAAAGTCCCCAAGTTAATCCTCTTAATCAAAATATTGACTTCGGTTTACATCTTTCTTCTGAGTTTGCTACTCTCTTAATCGGTTTAACTGTTTATACAGCTGCCTTTATTGCGGAAACGGTACGGGGGGGGATTCAATCGGTTAATCGGGGACAATGGGAAGCAGCTAAAGCCTTGGGATTAAAACCTTTATTAGTGATGAGATTAGTAATTTTTCCCCAAGCTTTGCCAGTGATTATTCCTCCTTTAACTAATGAATGTTTAAACCTGGTTAAAAACTCTAGTTTAGCGATCGCTATTGGTTATAATGATATTTATGCTATCTCTAGTACCATCGCTAATCAGACGGGAAAAGCTGTAGAAATGTTAATAGTAGTTATGGCCACCTATTTATTCTTTAATCTGGTGATTTCCTTGACTATGAATCAATTAAACAAACGGGTAAAAATTCAGGAAAGATAGGGTGTGTTAGCAAGCGCCTAACGTACCGAATCGCACCAAAAGGTAGCCTAACGCACCAGAATTTAGCGATAAATTAATTAATGAGCATTAGCAGAATATAAAGCGGTGATAATTGCTGTCACCGCAGGACTAAGACTAGATAAAACCACCACAGAAGCGGTGGCAATGATGATAGTAGTAGCCATTCTCACCATACCGTCTGTACCTTTTTGATAGGCATCAAATTTATAATCTATGCGATCAATTTTTTGTCCTATTTCATCTCGCCACTTACTGAATGCGTCCTGTGATTGGCTGAATTTTTCTTGCAAATCACTAACTTCATCACTTAATTGAATCAACGCCGCTCTGATGTCATCATTACTGGGATTTTCGGGAATTTGCATGACCTTGATTAGCAATCAACTAACAACCGCCTATATTATAGCAGTTCTTAGCCATAAATTACAATTTTTTATCGGGAGGAGGAGTCAATCGCCAGCGCACTAAAAAACTATCAATACTTTCTAAACATTCCAAGTCATCTTTAGGTAAATAAGAATCTTTTGACAAGAAAGAAAAAGCCTGCTGAAACTCTTGACTATCAGCTTGAATCGGACTAGCAAAATGACAAGGAATAACCTGTTTAATCGGCCATTGGGCAATTCTATCAACCCATTGACTAACCTCCTCAGTAGTGCGATTAAGAATCAAAGTTTGCAAAATTGGCGCGACTATTAACCTCCCCTCTCGACGCAAATTTAAAAAAGTCTTTTGCCAATCATCACCCCATTGAAAAGGGAATAAACCAAAATAGGCTTTTTTACTCTTTTCCTTAGCAGTAAAAGCATCTCTAAACACCTGAATCCAATTGGGAACAGCTAAAACAGGAGGTTGAAAATAAAGAGCAAAAAGACAAATTCTTTGCCAACCCCGACGGCGATTTTCTGGGGTATCCTCCACCAAATCCTTAGCACTATTTTTAGCGTGAAACAGCAGCGGATAGGGGTCTAATTCTAAAATAGCGGGAGGATTTTCTGGGATAGAAATAATGCCATCAGTCAGCAGCAGAGTTTGAGAGTAGTGATGAAAAAAAGCCACTTCCGAGAAGTATCCCACATTCAGATCAATTGCGGGTAAAATTTCATAACTAAAATCTTTTCCTAAAGGAATGGTTGCCGAGTCAGCAGGTAAAATTTCCGTTCGTTTTGCCGGTAAACCCAACCAACTCAAAGGTAAATTAAGAGGAAAACTCCATTGATTAGGAGCAACATAAACTATAGCCTTAGGAAAATAACGGGCAAAAGGACCGACAAAAACCTTATGTTCAATCCCAGAAATCGTCGGCAAAATAATATATTTAACTTCCCCATGTTGACTTTCCAACTCACGCATTAAGCGAATACATTCAGGAGTCGGGGCCACTGGTGCATAAACAAATAAACCCCCAGATGCTAACTTAATTACCGTCATGCGAATCGGCACGACCACATAAAAAATACCCTGCAATTGCTCAAATGTCCAGAGCGTATCTTTCACCACTTCTTGGCGAATTGTCCGTCTTTGACCATAGGGATAAAGTGGTACAATTGGCCAAAAAGGCCATGATAAATCTTGCGGAGTTATTGCGGCTTTTCTCATCGTCTGATTCTATTGCTGAAAATCTCTATTTTAGTTATCATAAACCTTTCTAATCCCCATGACTGATAAACTGCCCATTGATTCTTTGGTCAATACTTGGAATAGTCTCACGGGGGAAGTGATGAAAAGACTCCCCATCGACCAGTTGACTAATACTGTCCTGCAATGGTTTAGTGTTAGTGACACTCAAGTGGCGGAAATTTTAGAAAAAGTCCGTCAAGAATTACCCACCACCGAGGCGCTGTTAATCGGCAAACCCCAAACGGGAAAAAGTTCGATTATTCGGGGAATAACGGGAGTTTCGGCGGAAATCGTCGGGCAAGGTTTCCGTCCCCACACCCAAAACACCCAGCGCTACACCTACCCCGCGGAAGACTTACCCCTGTTGATTTTTACCGATACGGTGGGGTTAGGGGATGCCTATCAACACACAGACACGGTAATCGCGGAATTATTAGCAGATTTAGCCGAAAACACGGGACGCGCCCAGGTTTTTATCGTGACGGTAAAAATTAATGATTTTGCCACCGATAGCCTCCTGGAAATTACCAAACAACTGCGGCAAAAATACCCTAAAATCCCCTGTTTACTGGCTGTCACCTGTCTTCATCAGCTTTATCCTCCTAATACCGTTGATCATCCCCCCTATCCTCCCGATTTCGAGGATATCAATCGCGCCTATCAAGAAATTAAAGAAACTTTTAAGGATTTATACGACAATTCTGTGATAATAGACTTTACCCTAGAGGAAGACGGTTACAACCCTGTTTTTTACGGTTTAGAGGCATTTAGAGACAATTTAGCCGATTTATTGCCAAAAGCCGAGGCTAACACCATCCACCAACTTTTAGATCGGGAAACCAGCGATAAATTAGGCCATCTCTATCGGGACGTGGCCCGACGCTATATGTTAGCCTTTTCCGTCATAGCGGCGACCTTGGCGGCGATTCCCTTACCCTTAGCGACTATGCCCGTGTTAACCGCCCTACAAGTGTCAATGGTGGGGGTTTTAGGCAAATTATACGGTCAAGTCTTAACCCCATCCCAAGCCGGCGGAGTCGTCAGTGCGATCGCTGGCGGCTTTTTGGCCCAGGCCATCGGTCGGGAATTGGTGAAATTTATCCCCGGTTTTGGCAGTGTGATCGCCGCTTCTTGGTCCGCTGCCTATACCTGGGCCCTAGGAGAGGGTGCTTGTGTCTATTTTGGCGATTTAATGGGGGGTAAAAAACCCGATCCTAAGAGGATTCAAAGAGTGATGAAAGAGGCTTTTTCTGCTGCCCAAGAAAGATTTAAAAATGTCGCTACGGGAGGAGATAAAATCTAGTTATTAGCCCCTTAAGTGTTGGAGATAAAGCAGCCTAAGACAAGTAGCATATCTTCAAGTTAGCGAGATTTTAGTAACATTCGTCAGCTTTAGCTCCACTGGAAATTTACTTGGGCTTCTCAACCAGATCTATGGTTCAATACAGTTGAATATATCCCGTTCAAGTAATAGACAAAACATATCAAAAATGTGCCATCAGTTTCAGTGAGTAGCAGTATAATGGCTTTATGCAGTTTGACTGGGATAAAAATAA
>NZ_JASJFE010001000.1:0-1984 GCF_030067735.1 Microcystis sp. M53598_WE2
AGCCTATACTCAACGGATTTAGAACGTAGGTTGGGTTGAAGCATGAAACCCAACGCCCGCATGGGTTACGCTACCGCTAACCCATCCTACAAATAATTGTGCCTACCTACTTAAGTAGCCTATACTCAACGGATTTAGTATTAGTTCACTGTTTGTGGAGTTAAGAAACTGTTGGAAAAGTTCAAGAATGCGCTTACCTAAAGGTTCTAACTGCGATGCTGATGTAAAATAGCCATCATCTTTTGGGCCACCGCTGCTGTTTGTTCCAGCATAGCAAAATGACCACAATCGGATAACTCAATGACGTTGCTGCCAGTTTCAAACAAAGGATGAAAACTGGCCAGATGGTTAACGTACTTAACTTCCATAATCGTATCCTCTTTCCCCGCCAGAAAATAGACCGGTTGCGGGAGACGGGAGACAATCTGGGGTAAAAGATGAACTTCGCTGATAGTGGTGGTTTCCAAAAGTGACCCTAGGGCCGCTTGGTAATCGGCCCGGACAAAATCAATCACGCGCTGTTTGCCCCATTTTTTACCTAGGGTTTGCTTGACCATCATCCGCGAGAATAAAACATCAATAAAGGGAACACGGGGCAACCAAGGCGGTCTTCTCTCTAAAATCTGTCTTCCGGCTTCCCGAAATCGCTCAAATTCCTCCTTTAGATAGATGCCACCGCCGGCATTCATACAGATTACCCCTTTAATCCGTTCAGGACAGCTATCCGCGGCCCACAAAGCAACACTACCACCGAGGGAATGACCAACTAACCAAGCAGCATCGAGGTTTAAGCGGTTAAGAAGGGTAATAACGTCTTGGGAGTAGGATTCAAGGTTATAACTGCTAGGAGGACTGTTAGAGGTGATTTTTTGGGAGTCGCCAAAGCCCCGGAGATCATAGACTAGACAGGGATAATCCGAGGAGAGAATATCTACCAAAGGCTGCCAGTAGTGACGACTCAGCAGCCAACCGTGTATAAAGACTAAAACCGGTTTATCTGCTCGGGGCGAAAATAACTCGTAACTGTGGGATACTCCCGATATGTCGATGGTAGGCATATAATCAATCTCAACCTAAATTAAACCGTTGATAGGGGTTACTAGGGAAACTTCTAGAGAAAAAAAGGTGTATTTAGCCTTGTTTATAGAGCAAAATCAGGGAAGCTTAGGATCTTCCCCCGATAGCTGATGACTCACCGCTATAGACAATTTCAAAAGCTTCTACTCAAGTATAAAACATTGGAGATACCTTCCTAAAATAGGATGAACACCCTAGACCAGGATTTATTTATGAAATGCGATCGCTTTTTAACTCTTTCCCTCGTCTTCAGTCTGGGATTAGCTTTTCCCTCCTCTCTACCCGCTCAAAATCCCCCCGCTACCACCTTTCAACCCGGTCCTTGGCAGCCTGTTGCTAGGGTGAATACGAGTCGTCCCGTGGAGATTAAAATCATCAATCAAACCGATATTGACCTCAATTATGACCTATCGGCCAATATTAATTCCTCTCCCCAATTATTATCTCCAGGTACGGAGACAAACCTAAGAGGTTTGGTAATTCCAGCATATATTCTGATTAATCGGGCTAATGCCGCCGCAGATCCCTATTCTTCTAGTTTAATCTATGCCGTAGAGGTCAATGATGATAATTTAGTCACGATTACTGTCACCAAAGTTCCGGGGAGTACCCCGGGTTATACCACCTTTAACATCAATCAACAGGGTGCTATTTATATTTACTAGCTCTAGCTTAAGCTGTTATGGAGCCACCTCGATTGTTAATTAAGTTTACGGCTCTTTCTACCTCCTTTGGCTTCAGGATTTTAAAATTCGTCTTCTTGGGCAAGAATTGTCTTAAGAGTCCCTTATGGTAAAATATGCTCCTGTGTAATATCGAATTTGGGACGATTGAAAACAGTGATCAATTCTAACAAAGTAGATTCGGACATTAAAAGCTTGCCGATATTTTGGGCTTTGTCTAATGC
>NZ_JASJFE010000495.1:0-1154 GCF_030067735.1 Microcystis sp. M53598_WE2
GATTATGGCCAAGCGTGCGGGCATTAGCACAGAAGAATTGGCCTTATATAAAGAGGGAACGAAGTTTTTCACCTTAGAAGAAAACCTAGAAGCCTTTAGTCCGGGGAAAACCATGAAAAATATGCCCTTTGCCGCTCAAAAAATGGCTGATTTTATGATGGAAGTTGGCTTTATTAAAAAAGTCCCCGATCTAACAACCATTCTAGATGCCCAATTTGTCAAGGCGTTGGCAAATCAAGACAAAAAAGCCTAATTAGTCCCTTAATCATTGACTTCAAGAATTGTTTGATAACTGGGTGATATTGGCTATCAAAATTATTCTTTTCTTTGGCAAATCCCATGACCACAACACATAAAACGCTTCCTCAAAGCACTTTTTGGCGGATTACCGAGGATATTCCCGAATCCCTCAAATGGACTTTAATGGTTTCCTCTATTATTGTCCCGCTGATTTTATGGTTACTAATCTCTAGTTTTGCGGGCATTGAATCCGTATTTTTGCCTTCTCCTTTAGCCGTTATTCAGGCCTTAGGAAAATTGGCAGAACAGGGCTTTTTAATTCAAGATACTATTACCAGTTTTTTACGAGTAGTTGGAGGCTTTTTTTTAGGAGGATTGTTTGCTATTCCCCTAGGGATTTTAATGGGAACTTTTCCGAGTATTCGCAGTTTAATGGAACCGATCATTGGCGTTGTACGTTATATGCCCGCTCCTGCTTTTATTCCCCTATTGGTTATTTATTTGGGTATTGGAGAAACGTCAAAAATTATGCTGATTTTTATCGGGACAATTTTCTTTAATACCCTGATGATTATGGATGCAGTTAAGTTCATTCCCCGTGAATTGATCGAAGTAACTTATACCCTTGGAGGAACTCGAAAACAGGTTTTATTTAAAGTGATTACTCCCTATATTATTCCTAATGTTATCGATACTTTTCGTGTTAATATGGCGGCCGCCTGGAATTTGGTAGTGGTGGCGGAATTGGTGGCGGCTGATAATGGATTAGGCAAACGGATTTTATTGGCCCAGAAATTTCTGAGAACCGATGAAATTTTTGCCTGTTTGATTGTCCTGGGAATTATTGGCTTTGCCCTAGATTTAAGTTTTCGTTTGTTTTTGCAGTGGACTTGTAAATGGTCAATTACTCGTTA
>NZ_JASJFE010000382.1:0-1164 GCF_030067735.1 Microcystis sp. M53598_WE2
AAAGTGAGAAAGTATGTCAAAATCTACAACTACCATGGTTCCCTTTCAAGCGGTCGGTCAATTCCTCGGTTTTGTCCTCAAGGACGGATATAAGGTAAAATACCTGAGAATTAGTGTTGATAAACGAGAATATTGGTTTAAGCCCGAAAAAACACTGCGAGACCACATACCTCTCAATATTGCTCTCCACTCATGGCTAAAAGTGACGGGAGAAAGTAGTCTTTGTTCAAAAAAGGGAAAATTAAAACTGAGGGTACTAGGGATCGAGCATTTATCTGGCGAAAAAACCCCAGAAGTCGCCCCGGCAAAAGCTAAAAAAGCCACCGTCTTAATCTGTCAGAAGTCCGATTGTTGGAAAAATGGCGGTGCGAGAGTCTGCCAAAGGTTAGAGAGTGGTTTAGAGGAAAAAGGACTGGGAGAAGCGGTGAATATTAAATTAACTGGCTGTTTAAAACAGTGCAAAAAAGGGCCGAATCTGGTGGTTATGCCCGATAAAAAGCATTATAATCAGGTAGCTCCCCAAGATGTCCCCTCCCTGATCGAGCGGCATTTTGCCACTTCTGAGCAAGAGAATACTGTATCAGTTTAACCGGAAATTTAATCGGCGATCGCTCTTGACAAATGCTCTTTTTTGTGCATCAAAGGGACGAAGTGCCTGAAATTGTAATCAATTAGGGGATAGAAAAGTCAATTCTTGCCACCGATAATTTATGACTGCTGCCACTGCAACCTTGTTAATTTCTTGTCCCGACCAGATTGGTCTGGTGGCGAAAATCGCTAATTTTATCTACGCTAATGGCGGCAATATTATCCACGCCGACCAACACACGGATTTTTCGGCAGGATTGTTCCTGATGCGGATAGAATGGCAATTAGAGGGGTTTAATTTACCCCGTGGGATGATCGAACCAGCTTTCGCCGCTATTGCCAAACCTTTGCAGGCTAGTTGGTCCTTACATTTTTCCGATACTGTCCCGCGTCTAGCTATTTGGGTGACAAAACAGGATCATTGTCTCCTCGATTTATTATGGCGACAACACGGGGGAGAAATTAGGGCAGAAATTCCTTTAATTATTAGCAATCATCCAGAATTACACTCAGTTGCCAATCAATTCGGTATTGAGTTTCATCATATTCCCATTACCGCCGAAACCAAGATTGAAC
>NZ_JASJFE010000692.1:0-2291 GCF_030067735.1 Microcystis sp. M53598_WE2
AACCATTTTGATAATAACCAAGCAAGAATTAAAGAAAGAAAAATGATCGTTAATTGACTTTGAACATTTCTGCGTCCTAAAAATAATAATTGGTTAGCAATTATTTCCGAAAGAGAGGGAATATTGTTGTTCATAATTAATTTATTTTCCTGACTTCCTGATCGAGACCTGATTGAATATAAAGTGTCAGTTTTTGGGCTGCTGCTGAGGAAGATATTTCACCAGCGATCGCTCTTTCATACCAAAATTCTCCTTCTTCTAAAATTTTATTCAACTTTTCCCAATCATCCAGAGGAACTGCCACGGCATTTTGAGATTGTTGTAATAATACCGATTCAATCGGTAGTAAATTTCCTTCGATCTGCACCCGTCGATTAGTGGGAATAAAACTTTCTGTTTGGATGATTGCTTGTAATTGTTGTTCGGGATTGGTGAGAAATTTTCCTAAAGCTAATCCCAAACTATTTTCATTATCACTATTATTGCGATTAAATACCATCACCCGTGTATAGAGAATTGGTGCTGCTTTACCTTGAGTTTCTTGGGGAAGTAAAGCGACTCTGAGATCATCTTGTAGGCTGTTTTTTAAATCGGCAATTTCAACAGAATTACACACATAATAGGTTAAGCGGCCTCTAGCAAAAGCATCATGAAGTAATTCCCGTTGACGATTGAGGATAAAATTAGGCTGTGACGAGGCAAATTTTAGCCATTCTAGCCATTTTGCCCAACCATCTAGGCGAGGTTGCAGCCGACCCTGATCATCCCACAAATAGCCGCCAAAAATTGCCATTCCCCAAAAAGTATCTTCAAAAGAGGACACCATCCCCACAGAATAGCCTTTGCGCGCACGTTCCACTAATCCCCCTAAACTGGTGGGAGGTTGCTTCAGTAGCGGATCGGGACTAACTTGTAATTTTTTTTGATTATAACACAGTACATTGGTACGAGAACCTAAGGGAATACCATAGATTTTTCCTTGATAGCTAACTTGTTTCAGCGTCGGGGGATAATAAATAGATAAATCTAGATTGTTCTGGTCAATTTCCCCCAGTACTCCTTGGGATACTAATCTGGGTATATTTCTCGAAAAAATTAGAATAACACTCGCACCCAATCCGCTTTGAGATTGTTTAAAAAAACGTTCGGGTATCTCATCGATAGTAATAGCTTGTTCAAGAATTGTCACTTGCGGATTTAATTTTTCAAACTCTTGCAAACCGAGACCTACTACTTCAGTTAAATTGCCCTCTTCTGGATACCAAACCAAAAGGGTTCCTTGCCGTTGCTCCGATGATTGGTTAGGAAGATCACTAAAACAAGCATAAAGAAAAATTGGCATCAGGATAAAAAGCAATAGGAGCGATATAATTCCCCTTATTTTTTTACTTCTCCAAACAGTTTTAACTCTGAGCCTTAGAAATTGCATCGCTCGTGATCCTTCAACAATCTTGCCATCTATTCATAGTACATGAAAAGGTGACTAATAATCTTGATCAGAAAAATAATTAACATGATTTTTTGTCAAGAGCCACCAGTATAGCAACAACCCCAGTTACTATCGGCTGCCATAATAGAATTAGTCCAAAACGCCCTGCAAGAACTACAAAATCTAGAGGAGGAAAACACTCCATGACCCATCACTACAGCATCACCATTCAATGGTCAGATGAAGACCAAAAATTTATCGCCCATCTACCTGAGTTTGGACCCTATACTCATACCCATGGTGAAACCTACAATGCAGCCCTACAAAATGCCCTTGAAGTTCTATATCTCCTTATCGAAGACTACAGTGCACGGGGCAAATCTCTCCCACATCCCCAGGCTATTTCCCCATAGCTCAAATATCCTCTATTACATTTCAGTCAGAACCGACAACCCCGAAATAAATGATGAAAACGTCAGCCAATAAGTAATTTTTGCTTTATTATGAGAGTAATCCCCTAAACCGTTAGAGGCGTAAGGCTTACGCTGAACAGAGAATCTCTCAACCCAAACCCTGAAGGAGTTAAAGATGACTGACCCTTTAACCGCGAGTGTACTGGTAACTCTGGCAATCCAAGAGTTCATTAAATCAGGTACAGGAGATTTAGCCAAACGCTTTACGGCGGAGGCTGTGGCGAAAATTCCTGTATTGTGGAGAAAGGAAAATCAGTCAAGGTCAATGAAGCATTGGCTAAATTGGAAAGTGGAGACAGTACGGACATTGAAACTATTACCAAAAAGTTGGATATAATTTTGGCTGAAGATCCTCTTTTTGCTGAGGAGTTACGAATTTTAGGACAGGA
>NZ_JASJFE010000153.1:0-2126 GCF_030067735.1 Microcystis sp. M53598_WE2
GGTTTTGTTCTTCTAAAGAAAGTTGATCGATAGATTCTATAATCTGGCTAAGAGAAAGATGAGGAGTCATAAATTACAAGCCTTTTTGATTAGATATTGATGCTAGTGTAGCATAATTCCCTTCGCTAACAGCTTTAAAACAGCTCCTACAGTAATCGGAATTTTTCTGATAGTGAGTTATTCTAAACAAATATTGGGAGCTACTGTAATTCGGTCTAGTTTTTTCCTAGTGGTACAAGCAGGATGCCTGTAAATGCTATTGATGCAATTGGTAGCACAGGCATGGGCCGCCTGTAAAGAGATAGAAAGATTTAAGTTTAGAACAATGCCAGCATCTGTTATACTCTAAACAGAAAAACCCCCCTTGTCAAATTTGGGCAAAATAGGGAATGTAAATTTTATATACTATTTAGTATTATTTTGATAGGATTAAAGAGGCTAGATTATGACCAGTGCCGAGCAAAATAAGCTATTTATCCTGATTGATGGGCATTCTTTGGCTTTTCGTGCCTATTATGCCTTTGCCAAGTCTCGTTCTGGTCCTCTGCGTACTTCTAGCGGCATTCCCACCAGTGTGTGCTTTGGGTTTTTAAATTCTCTGATGCAGTTACTTGAAACTCAAAAACCCACTTATTTAGCAGTTGCTTTTGATTTAGCAGTTCCTTCTTTTCGCCATGAAGCTGATGTTAATTATAAGGCTAATCGGCAAGAGACTCCCGAAGAATTTCGCCCCGATTTAACTAATCTGCAAAGTCTCTTAGCAGCGATGAATATTCCTATTGTGACTTCCCCAGGTTACGAAGCAGATGATGTTTTAGGAACTTTGGCAAAACAGGCAGGCGATAATGGTTATACAGTCAAGATTTTAACAGGCGATCGAGATTTATTCCAATTGGTAGATGAGGAGAAAAAAACCACGGTTCTCTATCTGGATATTAATGCGGTCAAAAGTACATCGGGACAGGGTTATACAGAATTTAATTCCCAAGCTGTCACGGAAAAGTTAGGGGTGACACCAAAACAGGTAGTAGATTTTAAAGCTCTTTGCGGTGATAAGTCTGATAATATCCCCGGGGTGCGCGGAATTGGCGAAAAAACAGCGATAGATTTATTAAAAAAATACGATAACTTAGACGATATATATACCAATCTGGAATCGATTAAGGGAATGGTAAAAACTAAATTATTAGAGGGAAAAACCGCCGCCGAAAGTTCTCGCTATTTAGCCAAAATTGCCCTTGATGCCCCCGTTAGTCTCGAGGAAGAGAAATTTCGTCTCCGAGGTTTTGATCGGCGTTTAGTTCAACCTTTATTGGCAAGATTAGAGTTAAAGAAAATTCTCCAGAAACTCGATCAAATTCAACAGCATCTAGGTGGCACTCCTACCCTAGAATTAACTAGCGATGCTGATTCTAATCAATTGTCTCTGTTTGATTTACCCCCTATTTCTCCACCGGTTCTAATTGCTCCCGACATTATTGATACTATTCCTAAGTTAGATGCTTTACTGGCAAAATTAACAACTTTCACTAATCCACATTTTCCCGTCGCTTGGGACACCGAAACCACGGATTTAAATCCTCGTGTAGCCAAATTGGTCGGGATCGGTTGCTGTTGGGGAAAAGAATTAAATTCTATGGCCTATATTCCCATCAGCCACCAGAGCGGTGATAATTTAAATCTAGAGATAGTCCTCGAAAAATTACGCCCAATTTTAGCGGGTGATAATTATCCGAAAGTCTTCCAGAATGCGAAATTTGATATTGATGTTTTTTATCATCAAGGAATTACCGTTAAAGGTCTAGTTTTTGATACTATGGTGGCTAGTTATGTCCTCCATCCCGAACTAACTCATAATCTCGAAGATTTATGCGATCGCTATTTAACTGGCATCACTTCCCTTAGTTATAAAAGTCTCGGTATTCCTGCGGGAAAAACCATCGCTGATTTAGATATTACCACCACTGCTAACTACTGCGGATTAGATGCCTACGCTACCTATTTACTTCGAGAAAAATTACAGGCAGAATTAACTAAAATTCCCCCTTTGTATCAATTATTCTCTGAAATAGAATCTCCCTTAGTCATGGTGCTGTGGCAGATGGAAAATTATGGTATAAAAATTA
>NZ_JASJFE010000029.1:0-12326 GCF_030067735.1 Microcystis sp. M53598_WE2
ACCTAGAACTATCAGTGGGTAACAGTTTGATTTTGACTCCATAATTAAATTAGTCAACGATCGACTCAATCTCAAGACGAGAAAAAATTAATCTATTAGGAGTTTAGCTGATGACGGCTTTTACGGAAAATGACCTAAAAAGGTTAGAAAATCTGATTATCAATGGACAAAAAGCGATCGAAACTCGTTTAACCTCTCTGGAGAATGGACAAAAAGCGATCGAAACTCGTTTAACCTCTCTGGAGAATGGACAAAAAGCGATCGAGAATAGCATCGGAGAGATCAAAAGAGAAATTCAGGTCTTAGAGATAGGACAGACGGAAATTAAGGGAGAAATCAGGACTTTAGACGCAAAAATCACGGGTTTAAATGCAAGAGTGCAACTCATCGAGGCATCCGTGGGAAAAATTCCCGATTTAGCCGAAAAAATTGGGGGGGTAAAAAACTGGAAACAGATCGGTATATCGATTGTGACTGCTTTTGTGGGTGGGGTAATTGGTTGGTTAATTCGGGGAAAATAAAACTAGGCAATGTAACATAGTATTAAGCATTTGTATATTTTTATTAATTTTTATGGAACAGACAGCTTTAAATCTGATCGCGATTACCGTTTTTTCGATCACTCTTTCCGTATTTGTCACCCCTTTGCTGTCTATTTCGCCTTTTGTCCCCGCTTTGGCTACTTTTAGCCTCTTGGGATTAGTTACCGTTGATACTCTCACCTTTAATAACCGAGGCGTGACTTTGCTACTGGATGCTCTTTCTCCTAGTAAACACCGTCAAAGAGTTATTTACCACGAAGCCGGACATTTTCTCACCGCTTATATTTTGGGCATTCCGATCGCCAGTTATAGTTTGACCGCTTGGGAAGCCTTTCGTCAAGGCCAGGAGGGAGTCGGCGGTGTTCAATTTGACCTAGCAGATTTAGAGCAAAAAGTCAAGAATTTTACCGATTTTCCTGCTTTTTTAGAGCGAATTTCCACGGTGTGGATGGCGGGAATTGCTGCCGAAACCTTAGTTTATGGTAAAGCAGCAGGGGGAGAAAGCGATCGATTTTATCTGCAATCGGCCTTAAAATTAGCGGGGGTTTCCGAGAATAATTATGCCCAAAAAGAGCGCTGGAGTTTATTACAGGCAAAAACTCTTTTAGAAAAACAACAGACTGCCTATCAAGCTTTAGTGATAGCTATGGAAAAAAGGGCCAGTGTGGAAGAATGCTGTCGGGTGATTAGTGAAAGTTTAGTATAACGGGAAAAGTAATCAGGGATGAATTTGATGATTTCCCCGTTAAATTATCAATCCGATCAGCGATTAGCTTTAATTGTGCGCGGGGCAGTACAAGGGGTCGGTTTTCGTCCTTTTGTTTATCGATTAGCAACGGAATTAAACTTAGCCGGTTGGGTGAATAACACAGCAGCGGGAGTTTTTATTGAAGTCGAGGGCAATCGAGACAAACTAGAAACTTTTTTGACTCGATTATCTTTAGAAAAACCACCTCGATCGCTAATTGAAAATATTGAGACTCAATGGTTAAATCCCGTCGGTTATCAAAACTTTAGCATACGTCCTAGCAGCGGCGGTGAAAAAAATACAATTGTTCTGCCCGATTTAGCCACTTGTCCCGATTGTTTAGCCGATATTTTTGACCCGAATAATCGTCGTTATCGCTATCCTTTTACTAACTGCACTAACTGCGGTCCTCGCTACAGTATTATCGAGAGTTTACCCTATGATCGCAGTGCCACAACTATGAGGAGTTTTAATCAGTGTCCTGAATGTCAAAGGGAATACGAAAACCCTCTAGATCGCCGTTTTCATGCCCAACCGAATGCCTGTCCTCGTTGCGGACCCCAAATCAGTCTTTTAGATAGTCAAGGATGTGTATTAGCGGAAAAAGATCAAGCTTTAATCGCTACTGCTAGAGCAATTGAACAGGGAAAAATTATGGCGATCAAAGGATTAGGAGGATTTCACCTAGTCGTCGATGCAAGAAATACGGAAGCAGTGCAAAAATTGCGACAACGTAAACAGCGACCGGATAAACCTTTTGCCGTGATGTATCCTAATCTTGACTTAGTGAAAAACCACGGTTATGTATCTTCTTTAGAATCGCAATTATTGCAGTCTCCTGCAGCAGCAATTGTCCTGATTAAACAGCGAAAAAATGATCTTTCTGCTGCCGTTTCTCCGGGTAATCCCTATCTAGGAGTCATGTTACCCTATACTCCCTTACATCATCTTTTATTAGCAGAATTGGGCTTTCCTATTGTAGCAACCAGTGGTAATCTAGCCGATGAACCTATCTGTATCGACGAAAAAGAAGCTTTAGAAAAATTGGGAACTATCGCCGATTTATTTCTAGTTCATAATCGTCCCATCCTTCGACCAGTGGATGACTCTATTATCAGGGAAATGGCGGGAAAAGCGATGATTTTGCGCCGTGCGCGGGGATATGCTCCCTTTCCAGTTAAAGTTAATGAGGGAGATTTTCCCCCGATTCTGGCCGTGGGAAGTTATTTTAAAAATACCGTGGCTATCTACCAAAAAAATCAAGTTTTTATTAGTCAACATATAGGCGATTTAGATACAGTTAATGCCGTTAATCATTTTGAAAATATTCTCGATAGTTTAAAAAAATTATACGAGTTTGCACCCGAAATTATTGCCTGTGATGCTCATCCTGAATATCTAGCGACAAAGTACGCTTATAGTTTAAATTTACCCGTTATTCCCATTCAACACCATTACGCTCACGTTTTATCCTGCATGGCAGAGCATCAGCTACAACCTCCGGTTTTAGGGGTTGCTTGGGATGGAACAGGATACGGTTTAGACGGCACAATTTGGGGGGGAGAATTTATCCATATTGCTGCCGATTCTTGGCAGCGAGTCGCCCATTTTAAACCCTGGCTATTACTGGGAGGAGAAAAAGCGGTTAAAGAACCCAGACGAGTGGCTTTAGGATTACTAGAAGTTATGGAAAATACTGATAGGATAAAATCAGCTTTTAGTGAACAGGAATGGTCTATTTTTAGGCAAATGTTAACAAAAAAAATTAATTGTCCTTTAACTTCTAGTGTCGGGCGTTTGTTTGATGGTGTGGCCGCGATTCTAGGTTTATGTTATCAATTAAGTTTTGAGGGACAGGCAGCAATGCAGTTAGAATTTGCCCTTGATGGCATTAAAACGGAGGAATATTATAATTTTTCTTTATCAGCTGACTCACCCATAGTTATTGATTGGAATCAGCTAATTTTAGGAGTTGTTGAGGATTTAGAAAAACAAGTACAAATCGGCATAATTGCCGCTAAATTTCATAATAGTTTAAGTGAGATTATTGTAGAAATTGCTCAGAAAATAGGCAGAGAAAAAATTCTCCTGACGGGAGGCTGTTTTCAAAATCGTTATCTGACGGAAAGAACAATTAATCGCTTACAAGCTTCGGGATTTCAACCCTACTGGCAGCAAACTGTTCCCACTAATGATGGTGGTATTAGCCTTGGTCAAATTATCGGGGCTTTTTCTAGACTCAAACAGTTCTAGATAAGTAGGTGGGTGGAATTAAATATAAGATGAACGTAGGTTGGGTTGAAGTATGAAACCCAACGCCCGCATGGGTTACGCTACCGCTAACCCATCCTACAAATAATTGTGCCTCCCTACTTAGGACAAAATTAACTTCTTGGTTAGGACAGGCAAGAGGTAGTTATAAACCACAGAGACACAAAGAACACAGAGAGCCGATTTTTTTCTAGACTGTTGAGATGGTCGAAAATTGAGATTTTAGTTTAAACGATGCCACTCAACGATTTTATTGCCTACTTTCAAAATAATTGCTTGACCTAAACCGAGTTCTTGTGTCACATTAACTAGATGGGCGAAATTTTGACGAGTGATTGCTAGTCCCTGCAAACAGGCTAGAAAATCGAGACAGAGAACCGTGGAAAATTCCCAAGTTTGCCGGTAAATACGGCAATTGTCCGGTAAAAAAGCCACAAGAGTGCGAAAATGACTCAAAGCGGCTTTCTCAAAATTGGCGCTAGTGCAGTCAAAAGACGAGTGCTGATAGCTCATAAAAACTTTGCCTGATAGGGAAAGAGCAGGGTTTTCCTCAGACTAGCACCTCGCTTCTGGGGATCACCTTCCCTTTAGAATTTCTCAATAGACTGGCAAATCCCCCCAGAGGAGTATCGTTACCCGCGAGCCAATTGCTAGAAGCTAGGTTTCTTCCCAGAGATAGTGTACTTTAGATATTGATGTCCTTCCGGCTGGCAAGATAACCTATAAATTTCCCCACTCGTCCCCAGCGATAAAAGGCTGTATTTAGTCAAAAATCAAGTGTTGACTTTGATGCCAAACTTGCCTAGTAAAAAATGATCACAGCCTCAAGTTGCCGCTTAACTAATTGACTACTTAACTGATAACTGGTAACTAAGATTATGAATAATGCAATTGTCAAACCGAGAGATGTACAAGTAGCACCGATAGCCGCCGATACTTTTGTCTTTCGTTCCCGCACTTGGGACCGGTTAAAATTCGAGATCGAATACGGATTACAAAAGGGAACCACCGCCAATAGTTATCTGATTAAAGGTGAAAAGGTCGCTCTTTTTGATCCACCGGGGGAATCATTTTCGTCCATATTTTTAGAGGCTTTAACTAAAAGAATCGATCCGAAAACGATTGATTATATTATCCTCGGTCACGTTAACCCCAATCGTGCCGTCACCCTCAAGGCACTTTTAGAAATCGCGCCTCAAGTCACTTTTGTTTGTTCCAATCCGGGGGCAATTTCCCTGAAAAAAATTCTCGAAACCGAAGCATTAAATCTGTTCGTTGTCAAGGGGGAAGAAATATTAAATTTAGGAGCAAACCATCAATTAGAATTTATCCCCACTCCTAACCCCCGATTTCCCGATCAACTCTGTACCTACGACAGCAAAACCGATATTCTCTACACCGATAAATTGTTCGGAGCGCACGTTTGTGGCGACCAAATTTTTGATGAGGGTTGGACAGTTTATAACGAAGATCGGCGTTATTATTTCGATTGTCTCATGGCTCCCTATGCCAGCCAAATTAGCAACGCTTTGGAGAAATTAGCCGCTAAATCGCCCTTATTTTATGCCGTTGGTCACGGTCCTCTGGTGCGTTACGGGATGCACGAATTGACCCTTTCCTATCAACAATGGTTAGTAGTACAAAAGTATCAAGAGTTGACAATCGCCCTGATTTATGCAAGTGCCTACGGCAACACCGCCACCCTCGCTCAAGCGATCGCCATGGGGATCACGAAAGCGGGAGTAGCAGTCACGGCGATTAATGCCGAGTTCGCTGAACCGGACGAGATCAAAACGGCGATCGAAAAAAGTGTCGGTTTTATCTTTGGTTCCCCCACTTTGGGAGGACACGCACCGACTCCCATCCAAACCGCCTTGGGGATTACCCTAGCAAATGGCGATAAAAGCAAGCTGGTGGGGGTTTTTGGCTCCTACGGTTGGAGTGGTGAAGCGATCGATCTTTTGGAAGGTAAATTCCGGGATGGCGGTTATCGCTTCGGTTTTGAGCCAATTCGGGTTAAATTTAAGCCCACGGAGGCAATTTTAAAGACCTGTGAGGAAGCGGGAACCGATTTCGCTCAAGCAGTCAAAAAAGCTCGCAAAAGCAGACAACCGAAAACTAATGTTAACCAATCCCAAAGCGATCGGCGATCGCAGGCGCTGGGCCGTTTGGTGGGTTCTCTCTGTATCGTCACCTGCGAATTGGGAGAATTGCGCGGCGCCATGTTAGCCTCTTGGGTGTCGCAAGCGACGTTCACCCCCCCTGGATTGACTATTGCCGTGGCGAAAGAACGAGCGATCGAGTCTCTGCTTTATAGCGGTACGCCTTTTGTCCTTAATATCCTCCAAGAAGGTCAACATTTGGCTTTAATGAAGCATTTTCTTAAACCTTTTTCCCCCGGAGAAGATCGTTTCGCTAATATCGAAACCACTAAAGCTGAGAACGGTGGGCCGATTTTGGCCGAAGCGCTCGCTTATCTGGAATGTCGGGTGGAACAACGAATGGAGTGCGGTGATCATTGGCTGCTTTATGCGATCGCAGAAAAAGGCAGGGTTTTACACCAGGGTTTAACCGCCATCCATCATCGCAAATCCGGCAGTTATTATTAGTTTGTCGTTATGATCATTTCAGGGGGTGTTTTCAGGCAGGATAACGCACCCTGATTGGTCTAAAAATATATTCTTATGAAAAGCATTGTTTTAATTGTTGGCTTTGAAACCTTTAACAGGAATTTGTATCGGCAATCGGGCCTGTTGGCTAGTTCTAAATGTCCCGATTTAGAAGTAAAAGTATTTAGCGATAAATCCTTGACTAGCGAACCGGAAATAGTCGAGCAAGCTTTAGCCACTGCCGACGTTTTTTTTGCTAGTTTGATCTTCGATTACGATCAAGTTACTTGGCTACGGCAACGAGCGGCAGAGATTCCGATTCGCTTAGTTTTTGAGTCTGCTTTAGAGTTAATGAGTTTAACCCGTTTGGGAGAATTTGCCATCGGGGATAAACCAAAAGGAATGCCAAAACCAATTCAATTTATCTTGAGTAAATTTTCCAGTGGCAAGGAAGAAGATAAGTTAGCCGGTTATCTCAGTTTCCTTAAAACTGGTCCGAAACTACTGAAATTTATTCCCGCTAAAAAAGTTCAAGATTTGCGTAATTGGTTAATTATTTACGGTTATTGGAATGCGGGAGGAACCGAAAATGTTGCCGCTATGTGTTGGGTAATTGCCCAAAAATATCTAGGATTAAAAGTACAGGAAATACCCGAAGTCATCGAAACTCCCAATAAGGGACTATTACACCCCGATTATCAGGGTTATTTTCTCACTCCCCAAGAATATTTGACTTGGTATCAAAAAAATAAATCCCTTGATAAACCAGTGGTGGCACTGCTGCTTTATCGGAAGCACGTTATCAGTAAATTGCCCTATATTAATCAATTAATCCGTCATTTTGAAACGGCTAATTTAATTCCCCTACCCGTGTTTATTAACGGAGTGGAAGGCCATACAATTGTTCGGGATTGGTTAACCACAGACTACGAAATTCAGCAAAGAAAAAAAGGAATCATTGAAACTCCTTCTTTAAGTGAAGATGCGGTGACAGTAGATGCAATTGTTTCGACGATTGGCTTTCCTTTGGTGGGGGGTCCCGCGGGTTCTATGGAAGCAGGAAGACAGGTAGAAGTGGCTAAACGAATTCTGTCCGCTAAAAATATTCCTTATCTTATCGCTGCCCCTTTATTGATTCAAGATATTTATTCTTGGACAAGACAGGGAATCGGTGGTTTACAGAGTGTGGTTCTATACGCTTTACCGGAATTAGATGGAGCAATTGATACGATTCCTCTGGGGGGATTAGTGGGAGAAACTATCTATTTAATCCCCGAAAGATTACAGCGTTTAACTGGACGTTTAAATAGTTGGATTAAGTTACATAAAACACCTCCGCAAGAACGCAAAATAGCCATCATTCTCTATGGATTTCCCCCGGGTTATGGGGCAGTTGGTACGGCTGCTTTGTTAAATGTTCCCCGGAGTTTAGTTAAGTTTTTACAAGCTTTACAAGCGCAGGGTTATAATGTGGGAACGATTCCCGAAGACGGGGAAGAAATTATTCAAAAAGTTAAATTTGCCGATGATGAAAATCTCTCTAAACAAAATCGTTTATCGATAGAAACTTTAGAAAATTGGCTAGGTTATCTGTTAACCTCTCGCATTGAAAAACACTGGAAATCTCTGAAAGATGCGGGGATAAAAACTATTGGCGACCAGTATCATTTAGGGGGAATTGAGTTAGGTAATATCTGGATTGGAGTCCAGCCACCTTTAGGAATTGCTGGGGATCCGATGCGGTTAATGTTTGAAAAAGATTTAACTCCTCACCCTCAGTATGCAGCCTTTTATCAGTGGTTACAGAAAGATTTTAAGACCGATGCGATCATTCATTTTGGTATGCACGGAACTGTCGAATGGCTGCCCGGTTCACCCCTAGGAAATACTGGTTATTCTTGGTCAGATATTTTATTAGGAGATTTACCGAATTTATATATTTATGCTGCTAATAATCCCTCGGAATCTATCCTAGCTAAACGTCGCGGCTATGGGGTGTTAATTTCCCATAATGTGCCTCCCTACGGACGAGCGGGATTATATAAAGAATTGATGATTTTACGAGATTTGATTGCAGAGTTTCGAGAAAATCCTGAGAAAAATTACGCTTTAAGAGATAGTATCCTCCAAAAGATTATTGATACAGGTATCTCTAAAGATTGTCCTTTTCTGGAAGCAGAAAAACAGGGAATAGAATTCACTTTAGAAAATGCCAAATTATTTAGCCGCTATGCACTAACCGATTATTTTGTCAAGGTGTATAATTACCTACAAATCGTCGAACAAAGACTATTTTCTTCGGGTTTACACACCCTGGGAACTGCTCCTAATCAGGAAGAATTAAAAGGTTATCTTGATGCTTATTTCACCGATTTATCTGAGCGAGAATTTCAGCAAATTATCGCTGACGAAGCAACCAATGAAAAGGTTAAAGAAGGCATTGCTATTAAAAATTTATTAGGACAAAATAGCGAAGAATTAACTAATCTTTTGCGGGGATTAAATGGGGAATATGTACCACCGGCACCGGGGGGGGATTTACTCCGGGATGGTGCGGGAGTTTTGCCCACAGGACGTAATATACACGCTTTAGACCCTTACCGGATGCCTTCCCCAGCAGCCTACACCCGCGGACGGGAAATCGCCAAAAAACTGCTAGAACAAAACTTAACCGAAAAAGGAAATTATCCCGAAACTGTAGCAGTTTTACTCTGGGGATTAGATGTGATTAAAACTAAGGGTGAATCCCTGGGTATTCTCTTAGAATTAGTCGGTGCGGAACCGGTGAAAGAGGGAACAGGAAGAATTGTCAGGTATGAATTAAAACCTTTAGGGGAAATTGGACACCCGCGCATCGATATTCTGGCTAATTTATCGGGAATTTTTCGGGATACTTTTATCAATATTATCGAGTTATTGGATGATTTAATGCAGCGGGCAGCCGAGATAGAAGAATCGGAAAATGATAATTATATCCGTAAGCACTATTTAGCCTTAAAAAGTCAAGGAATTGACAATGCCAGCGCTCGTTTATTTTCCAATCCTGCTGGGGATTTTGGCTCTTTAGTTAATGACCAAGTAGTGGAGGGAAATTGGGACAATGACAACGAATTAGCGAAAACTTGGGAAAAGCGTAATGTTTTTAGTTATGGTCGTCAAGATAAGGGACAAGCGCGGCCAGAAGTGCTACAACAGTTATTAAAAACCAGTGAAAGTATTATCCAAGAAATTGACTCGGTAGAATACGGTTTAACCGATATTCAGGAATACTACGGCAACACGGGAGGATTAAAATTAGCCGCAGAAAAACAAAGCGGTAAACGGGTAATGACAAGTTTTGTCGAGAGTTTTTCCAATGATACAACTCCCCGCAAATTAGAGGAGGTTTTGCGCTTAGAATACCGCAGTAAATTACTCAATCCTAAATGGGCCAATGCCATGGTTAATCAAGGTTCCGGTGGGGCCTACGAAATCTCCCAAAGAATGACCGCTTTAATTGGTTGGGGCGGTACGGCTAATTTTAGTGACGATTGGGTGTATGATCAGGCAGCCGATACCTACGCTTTTGATGCAGAAATGGCGGAAAAATTGCGTCAAGCTAATCCCGAAGCTTTCCGTAATATTGTCGGTAGAATGTTAGAAGCACAGGGTCGCGGTTTTTGGCAAGCAGACCCCGACAAATTAGAGAAATTACAGGAATTATATCAATTGACCGATGAAAAATTAGAAGGGGTTACTTAGGTTTTTTAGGCTGCATCTCATTTTTGTCAATCTACCAAGTTGGGATTTTTACGGGGACACTCTCGGCTAAAATCGGTCATTACTTCCGATTTTACCACTCAATCCAAGCCTTTGGGGGGTTCTACCCCCCAAACCCCTCGTTGGGGGCGTGGCGCCGCCCCCAAACCCCCCGCGCATTAGTTTTTCGGTGGGATGCTTACACGCAGCCGCTGACCCATCTGTAATAATTTAAGAGTCACTGATAATTGCTGATTGTCGGTATTTCTGCAAATGTGAGATGCACCCGGGTTTTCATCGCAACAGGGAATCCTGATGATAATCTGATTTTCCTCCTGTTTTACTCAGCAGACGGATATTTTCAATCAGGATTGATTTTTCTAACGCTTTAGCCATATCGTATAAAGTCAAGGCTGCCACAGATACCGCCGTTAAAGCTTCCATTTCTACCCCAGTTTCCGATTTTGTCACCACTTCTGCCCGAATTTCGTAGCCGGGTAACTCTGCTTTCGGGATAATCTGAACATTGATTTTTTGCAGGGGTAAGGGATGGCAAAGGGGAATTAAACAGGAAGTTTGTTTGGCCGCCATAATTCCTGCTAGTCTGGCCGTCCCTAAAACGTCACCTTTAGGCGCATTTCCCTGTTCTATGGCTTCAAAAGTCGTTTTTAGCATTCTCACTTGTCCTAGGGCGATAGCAGTGCGTTTGGTGGGCATTTTCTCCGATACATCCACCATCCGGGCCTCGCCTTGGCTGTCGAGATGAGATAATTTTTCTTTACCCTCTTGCGTCATTGAATGAACCTGTGCTATAGTAGTTTACTGTTGAGAAAAACAAGGGCTTGTAGCTTAGTGGATTAGAGCGTGTGGCTACGGACCACAAGGTCGGGAGTTCGAGTCTCTCCAAGCCCGTTAGATACAATGGCATATACTACAGGAATTAGGGACATATAGTTCCTAATTTCTTTGGTTTTTTGCCCCATCTTCCCACTTTCCTATACTTTTTAAACAGGATTTAGTATCATCAGCCAGTTTTGCCGAGGTATTTTTTACCCTCAAACAGTGAAAGAAACTAAACTTTTAGGATTGTATAATACTAAATCTGGTTATTAAAAACTGATTATTTATTCCCCCTTTTGCCTTTTGCCTCTTGCCTTTTGCCTGTCCTTATAAGTAACCTATGCTCAACGGATTTAGTATAATATGAATTCTCCTGCACCTGTGCCGACACCCTTTCAAGTTGCTTTAGAGCGTTACCAGAATGCTCTAAATTATTTAGATACTTCTCATAATAAATCTCTGAAAAAAGCACAGGCTTTAGAAATTATTGCCGCCAGAGATGCTCTTAATAAACAAATGGAAGCTGAGGCGGAAATTTCCGTTGATATGTCGTCAAAATTAATCGAACAAGATAATAGATTAAAACAGAAAAGTTACAAAATTACTCAAGTTCTTGACTTAGCTGAATATCGGGAGACTTTACCTATTTCTGCTCAGGCTTGGTGGTGGCATTTAGAAAGTAGGGAATCTCTGCATCCTTGCAATCGCTTTGATTGGCTATTGAGAATCGTTAAACTGGTTTTATTAGGGGTTAATTTTACATTAATCGGAACGATTGCTACTCGGTTTCTTAGTGGTGGTTCAGGTTTGCTAGAAATAGGAGGTGTTATTTTTTCGACTTTCATTTCTTTATTACAAACTGAAAATGCTCTCACACGGACGCGCCAGAAGGGTTTTGTTAAGTTAATGAAATTGCTTGGGATTGCTGAACATTGGTATGAAGAAATACAGTTTTCTGTAACAGTAATAGTCTTTGCTATTCTCTTGGGAATTTATCTAAATTTCTCTTGGTTTTCTGAGCTTTATAAGCAAGAAGGCAACCGTTTACAATCTCCTCCGCCAGCAAGTCAAGAATTTCCTAATTTAGCTTCAGCCGAAGAGAAGTATTTAAAAGCGATTGAGTTAGATCCAGATAATCTAGATGCTCATTATAAGTTAGCAACACTTTATGAAGAGTTACAGGATTTGACTAATGGGAAGAAACACTATTTAATTGCGGCAAAAGGTGGTTTTATAGATGCTTATAATAATCTCGCTTATTGGTATCTGCGAGATAATAAGAATGCAGAAGCAGTAGAGTTACTGGAAAAAGCCCAGAGATTATTAGCAGAAAAAGATGAAAAATTAGACCAATTTACTGAAGAGGAGAAACGCAATTTAGCAGTACAAAAATATAGTATTTATAAAAATCTAGGCTGGGCCAGATTTAAGCAAAATCGCAGTGAAGATGCAGTTCCTAATCTTTTAGTTGCTATTGGTATCGCTGAAAATCCAGCTTATCAGAAATTTATCCGCAATCCCGGTGCTGCTTTTTGTATTTATGCTCAACTTTTAGAAAAAGAAGACAAGAAATTATCT
>NZ_JASJFE010000607.1:0-3794 GCF_030067735.1 Microcystis sp. M53598_WE2
ATAGCTTAAATAATCCCATACTCCTACTAATGTGGGTGCAAATACTCCGGGATAGGTGTTGAGGATATCCGGCTGAAAAACCCCAGATGTCTGCAACTCCGACAAATCTAAGGTTTCAACAGTGGTAAAAAAGCGGATATTTGTTCGATTCCGTCTTGATTGGGAGTGAGAATAACCGTGGCGACTTCTGGAATTACCCCAGCTTGGAGACTTTGATAATCGGTAACACCAGCATCGAGGAAAACTACAGTATTTAATTCGGGTGCGGTTAAACCCTGATTTCTCACACTATCCACCTGATTAGCTTGACTCAAGCCATCAGATTGAGCAAAATTGAACAAAACATCGTCAACAGCAGGAAGGCTCGGCAAAAGAGAAGAAGTGATGATATTAACCTCAAGGGATGACTGCGACTATTTTGTGCAAACAATCGCCAATTTTTCAAGACCCCTGTAACATCAATTAACATTTATACAGAAAACGGGTTTCTTCGAGAAACCCGTTTTCTCGATAATATTCACGATAACCCTATTATGCCTAAGATCTACCGTCTTGCCCAAGGTCATTTAAACCTATTGGAAACCTGTCCACCCAGATTTCAAAAAGTCTATCTAGAGGAACTTAACACACCGGCTGACCCTGAACAATTGCAGCGGCAAGAATGGGGCAGTCAGTTTCACCTATTATTACAGCAGCGGGAATTAGGACTGCCGATCGCATCTTTATTACGGGAAAATGAACAGTTAGAACATTGTTTAACGGCCCTATTAAAGGCTGCCCCGGCAATTGCCCAAAATCCGGGAGAAACCAATCGAGAAGCGGAACATTGTCGCAGTTTAACTGTGGGTAATTATTTATTAACGGTTATCTATGATTTAATTTTATTAGAGAGCGATCAAGCGGTAATTTTTGACTGGAAAACCTACTTAAAACCTATCGATGCTGACAAACTAGCCAAAAATTGGCAGACGAGACTTTATCTGTATGTGTTGGCAGAAACTTCTGCTTATCCTCTTGATAGTTTATCGATGACCTATTGGTTTGTGCAGTTACCCCGCAGCCCCGAACAAATTACTTTTAACTATAATCGGAAACTACACCAACAGACAGGGCGGGATTTACGCCGTTTATTGAAGGATCTCGATCGCTATCTATCGGCATACGAAAATGATTTAGTTGATTTTCCCCATCGTCCCGATTGTCAGCTTCATTGTCCCTATTATCTTAGACAAGAGCGATCGGACCCAATAGACTTACCCTCGATCGAGGATATCCCTGAAATCAATCCTTTTGTCTAAATCAGTTATCAGTTATCAGTGATCAGTGATCGGATCTAAGTAGCTGGTTATAATTAAATTAAAAATGGATTTTGCCTTTAATCCCCCCTTGATAAGGGGGGTATCTGATAATTTTTAACGCCTACCTACTTAAGTTTTAAGTTAGTTAGTTAGTTAGTTATAGCACTTTTCACGTTACTGAGGTATCGACAAGTTTTGCCAACAAAGGGTTTAATATCCTTGCCCATACCTCATTCTGATGAAAACTGCTATATTTATCTTCATCTTTATCCCTGTTTACTGTTTACTGATAACTGATCACTGATAACTGATCACTGATAACTGACAATTCTCCTTCTCCGCCGCGTTAACCATGGTCGATAATAACAAAAGACAGATCGATCGCTTGCGCTCATGACCGGCAACCACTACCAAACCTTAGAAATCAGCCATAAATCGACCCCTGACGAGATTAAACGGGCCTATCGGCGTTTAGCCAGACAATTCCATCCCGATAGTCAAAACGATAGTGCCAGTCACGATAAAATCGTCGCTATTAACGCCGCCTACGAGATTTTAAGCGATCCGAGGCTAAGAAAGGACTATGATAACCAA
Source organism: Microcystis sp. M53598_WE2 (assembly GCF_030067735.1). Classification (NCBI taxonomy): domain Bacteria; kingdom Bacillati; phylum Cyanobacteriota; class Cyanophyceae; order Chroococcales; family Microcystaceae; genus Microcystis; species Microcystis sp. M53598_WE2. Next base: position 1,893 of record NZ_JASJFE010000607.1, read on the forward strand.
CTAATCGCCAATTTTCCCGAAAAACGCGGCCAACGCACTGCCACTGCCCAAGCAAATTACCATCGTTACAAAGAGGCAGTCCAGGAAGACGAGGCCCTGGTGAAACAGTGGTATAACCAGACCTATAGCCCGATTAATCGTCTGATCGGTCAAATTATCCGGCCTCTCAAAGGTCAGATCGATCACCTATCCGCCGATCCCTTCGATGATCAGTTAATGGCTGTTTTTCAAGACTATCTAGAAACCTGTCGCCAAAATCTCGATCGAGCCAAAACCCTCTTTTGCCAACGGCCCAACCCTGCCAAAATGGCCAAAGTGGCCGCTTCTCTTTACTACTGTCTCAATCATCTCACTGATGGACTAGAAGAATTAGAAACCTTTACCCTTAACTACGATGATCGCTCTCTCCACACCGGTCAAGAAATGTTTCGCATGGCCCAGCGTTTACAGGTAGAAGCTAAACAGATAGCCAGTCAGTGCCAAAATTAAATCTCTAGCCATGGGCAAAAAAAAAGACGAAAATAGATCAAGACCAGATTTACCCAACCCTAGCTTAACCCCGATGAGAGACAAACAATCAGAAATTACCAATATATCCACCCCTAGAGATTCTGATCTTTATTCCTTGCCTCCGGCCGTCCAACGGGCTGCTAATATCCTTTTACGTCAGGGAAGAATCGGTTTTTGGACGCAGATTGTCCTGGGCGTAATTTCAGGGGTTTTATTACTCATTGCTACCGCTAGTTTATTAGGGACGAGACAACGCACTTCCGGTATTGAAATCGGTGTTTTATGTGCCATTGGTGGGGCTGGTTTCTTGGTGGTCGCCATTTTCTTTTCCTCTCGTTACATGAAAATTGCCCGTCAAATGTTGAGGGGTGATCAAGATAGTCGCCCGAAAAAATCCGATACTATTCAGTTAATCCGTCAGGGTTTAATCGCTAATATTATCGGGATGTTTTTAACGATTTTGGGAGCGCAAGCGTTAGCGGGAATCGTCTTAATTAAATCCCTCAATGTTCCCCAAGGTACTTTTAATGTTGCCTCTAACCCCAGTCAATTTGTTAATTCGGTTGATCTGTTAATTGTGCAGGCTAATACTAATACAATTCTCGCTCACTTTACTGGTATCGTTACTTCTTTGTGGCTTCTTAATCGTATTACTTCTAAATAAATATGGCCATGCAACGCACCCGTTTAAGTACGCTGGCTAATGTCACCAGCAGTCGATTTAATAGCTTTTTTGGTAATCCTTGGCGACGGATTTCCCTACAGATAATTTGTGTTTTATTTGGAATTTTTTCTGGTCAAGCAATTGTCACCACTGCTGGACAAACTGCTCAATGGGATGTCACAGCTGCTGGTTTATTAGTGCTGTTTACGGAGGCGATTAGCCGGATTGTTTACCGAAAAAGTTCTCAGGCTAAACCCGCACCGATTCTGCGAGAATCTTTCAATTTACTCAAAATTGGTATCACCTATAGTTTGTTTCTAGAAGCCTTTAAAATTGGCTCTTAAATAGGGTTTGCTGAAAATGTTTCTTGGTGGGGTGAGGATTCAGGAGCCAGTAGGGGAAGGTGGAAACCTTGCCCTTAGGTGCCGACCGGCAGCGAGCGATCGTAGCCAGCCTAGACAGAACAAGTGTATTAGTTAAGCTGCCCAACGATACCCTTACTCCATGGCGCTTCTCAGGAAAATAAGGATTTCAGACGTTCATTCTCATTAGTACATTAAAATTACCCAGCTTTAGCATAGGCTCTGTAAGACTTTGGCTCTTCTCGACTTTGTGTGATAATTTTTGCTTATGGAATCGTGAAATGCTTACTGGGCAAGACTTTGAGGACTATTTTGCGGATATTCTATCAGTATAGACCTCGTTTCCACACAGAAACCAGAAGAGCC
>NZ_JASJFE010000604.1:0-2637 GCF_030067735.1 Microcystis sp. M53598_WE2
TAAGTACCTAAGCAAAATTAATTACACATATCTAACCCCCCCCTTGCCTTTTGCCTTTTGCCTTTTGCCTTTCTTCACTAGGAAATTTATTTTGCACGACTACTTAGGATTGAGGGTGATAGAGAAAAATTCGGGGTAAGGGCGAAGCATTCGGATAATAAATCTACGGTTTCAGCGATAGGTTATTGCCCGAATGCTTCGCCCCTACTGTTTTCTGTTTCTACATCTGGGACTTTTGTTAAAACTCCCTCATATTTTTCTTTGTTATCTCCATTCAAACTAGGCAAGTTTTCAACAACATTCTTCCCCTCTTTATCAACTGTTACAGCTAGTTTTAATCCCAAAGCCTTCAGCCAAAGCCCTAAATTATAAATTCCTATTCCTGCTGGCATTGTTAATAATTTATCGAGAAATTGCTCATAAATTTTAATTTGTTCTGCGGTTAAATGAGAATCCCCAAGAGCTTCCAGAACATTCCTCAAAGCCATTTTCAGTAATTCGGGATCGAATTCAAACTCGTCTTCTTCTAAGTGAGTTTCGAGATAAAGAGCCGCATAGTTTGGATCTTTAAGATTGTCCAGCAAAAAAGGGTGGTAGCTAATACTTTTAGACATAATTTTAACTCCGATAATCTCTCCAGTATTCTTGGGCTTGGCGAATATCTTTAATTTGACTGCTTTTATCACCTCCACACAGTAGCAACACGATGGTTGTCCCTACTTGTCCGAAATAGATGCGATAACCTGGACCATAGTCTATTCTTAATTCAAAAACACCTCCTCCTACCGAACGGTAATCGCCTAAATTGCCCATCCTCACTCGGTCAAGTCTTTTACTGATGATAGTTTGAGTTTTAGACACTCGGATAGAATCAAACCAATTATCAAAAGGAATTTGACCATCGGCTGTTACATAACGCTCAATTTCTCTTGGTTGCGTTGCCATGAATTAACTCTAGCACATTAGTTTCCTCGCCAATGCTTAACATTTTCCGTTCGTATTTCCTAATAAAAGAAGCTTTTATTATCTCTTGCGCCAATTACCAGTTTTCTCGGCGATGGCAAGGATTGACTCCGCACTCCTTGCTGTACCATCCACTTACCGAGTGCTAGATTTATGAAGGCTTCCTGCACTTTATCTCCCAGCTTACGCCAAAGGGGTAAGGCTGTTTCCCATTTGGTTATTGCCTGTTGATAGGATTCGGCTGTCCCTTGTTGGAATAGTTGCATCCCCTCGTTAAAAAGTTGTTGCGCTTGGGTGCGGGTATCGGTTTGGGCGATGGTTGTTTGGGCGCTTGCTACTTCTGCCGCCATCACCAGGGGAGATAACCCTCCAGAAAGCAACACAGTACCAGCAATCAGAAGTTTGGAGAAAGAAGCCATAGTCTTATCGAAAATTTGGGTTAGAACCCCGTCCTTTAGGACGGCTTTCAGCTACAATGGAAAAAGCGATAACCAAGCTAAAAACTGAACCTTGACCACAGATAGTAGGGGGTTTCGTTCAGAAAAGACTTCAAATTCGGCCTTGAACGAGTAAAACTTTCTAGGAAATAAGGTTGAACATGAGATTTTTTCGACTTGTTCAAAGTGGCCGGAGGGCATTCGGACACTCAAAACGGACGTGGAGAAAGAGTCAGACTTAAGCAATTAAGCGTTTTTCGGTGAAGCGTCAACCCCGTTCAGCGACCACCCTTAAAAAGTGGCGTGGTGAGGAATCGCCGTCCGTTTTACGGCGGCGAGGATGTCAATCTTTCCCGAAGGAAGTAGAGGAGTAATTCTTGTAATGCTTTACAGTTGAGTTTGTCTCTCCGCAGCATCTCGCTTTTATTGCTGGGTTTCTTGACTTCCAATATTACCCCCACGGAATCCCGCGACTCTTTCCCATTATGGATGACTAAATCATTCCTTCCCTTGGTGTTGATGAAATGTTGGGGACTATAGTAGCTGTGTTTGAGAAAGTCTGCAAGCAGGTTTTTGTGGAACTCCTCCGATTCTGTCTCGTTTATACTCCCCAAAAGTTGTTCTAGGTGGGTTTGAAACTTCTCCACCTGACTACGATTCGGTTTGACTCTCAGGAATGCTTTGTTTAATGCTTGTCGGGGAGAGAAAATTTCAGTCTTCATACCTTATATCCCTATTCCTACCCATCCCGATTTTTGAGGCTATTTTTTTCTCTCTTATCTTCCCTCAAAAACCCTATATATATTTGCGCACGGATTCCCATTATACATAAAGTATAAAGCAAGTCTCGCCATTTGTCAAGGGTTTTGAGAAAATCTCCCCACTTCCCAAGATGTGAGGGAAATTGCCAGTAAGTTTGCAGGGGTAGAAAGGTTAAAGGAAGCGGTCGCAACGCGCTCGCTACGCGAGACCGAGCAGTTACAATTATTGTTATATTCAGCTTAATCTTATTTTACTAAATAGCCAAAAACTAAAATGAGATTCCTATTTATTGTCCTGACAAGGAGATGAATAAATGAATAACTTTTCTGATAAACCCCATCGTCGTTCCTTAAGATTATCTCACTATGATTATTCTCAATCGGCTGCATATTTTGTGACAATCTGTATTAAAAATAGTGAAAATTTATTAGGGGACATACAAGATAACGTCATGAATCTTAATCAATTTGGTCAA
>NZ_JASJFE010001062.1:0-1519 GCF_030067735.1 Microcystis sp. M53598_WE2
CTAGTGTTGATATTCCTAAAATTTCTGCTGTTTCAGTTTCCGTGAGGTTCCGTTCATTGACAATATCAATAATCCCAGATAGAATTTGAGCGCGGACTAAAGTTTGTTCGGCTTCTGGATCGCCAAGATCAGCGAAAATATTACTATTACTTTTTTCAAAGTCGCTCATTTTGTTATTCTCCTTGATTTTTTAACCATTCTTGATAACTTATTTCAGCCAGTTTTATTTGAAATGGCTCCGTATTTTTCCAACGATAGGTATTAAAATCTCGATAATCAACGGAAAGAATTTGACCTGAACCTAATTCTTCTGCTAAAATAACCAAAGATGCGTCGGCTAAATCCATTGGCAAATCTCTATATTTTTAGATCAGTTCTTCAGTGTGTTGGCACTGCTTAGTTTTACGGAAAAAATCTATAAATTTCTCTTCTGTGTAAGAATCGACTAAAGATCAGTTCATCGTTAATAATTGCAACACCAATGCGATAATCTCCTATTTTGATACGATAAAAACCCTGATAACCTTTAATCTTTTTGAGGTTTTTTACATCATCCAGTGTTTGAGCTAATTTGCATTCATTGACAACAGTTTTGATCTCAGATAATAGTTTTTGATCTTTAATTTTTCTTAAGTCTTTGGAGAATTTGGCTACAAATTGAATTTTCATTCAGCTTCTCCATTGAGAATAGCAAAAACTTCTTCTTCTGGAACAAATTCACCATTTAATCCTTCCGTAATAGCATTAGCTAAACCAATATCTTCTAGGGCTTCGATAACAATTTCATAAAATAGTTCCCGTTTGTTTTGCATCATTTCAATGAGGATTTCGGTTAGGATTTCTTTGGTTTTTTCTTCGGTAATGATCGATGACATTGCGCTTAGTCCTTTATTTAAAGTTGGCTGGTGCGTTACATTAATATTAACACACCTTAACGAGATCGGCGATCGCACTTAGATTAGGATTTATTTCGATACATGACCTGGATACTTACACTAGAGTTTGCTACGGCTTGGGGAGTGACTAAGATTTCTATATTCTGACCTAATGCTACTAGAAAGCTAAACATCTGCTCAAGAGAAAATTTTTGCAATCTGCCATTTTTTAAGTTAGAAATTTTAGCCTCGTCAATTCCCAAAATTTGACTGACCTCCTGCTGGCTTAATCCTTTTTCAGTAATCAGATCATAAATCACTGAAGCCAGCTTGACTTTAGCGAGTTTTTCTTCAGCATTAGCAAAGCCTAAGTCTTCAAAAATGTTTCCTGAACTAATAGTATATTCTGTCATAATCATTTATCCCCTTTTTGGTATTTATTGTTGCTCTTTGGCAATCTCCTGTGCTTTTTTCAGGCGTTATTTGATTAGATCAATATTTTGTTTTGGTGTTTTAATCCCTGATTTTGATTTTTTCTTAAAGGCATGGAGAATAAAAATAGCATTGCTTAGTTTAAGAGCATAAACTGTTCTATAGGTATCGGTTTGATAATCGCTGACTATTTCAAAAACACCATTAAACCC
>NZ_JASJFE010000242.1:0-1099 GCF_030067735.1 Microcystis sp. M53598_WE2
AGGGATATACTGAGGAAGAGGCATTAACTAATATACAAGATGCAATGAGTATCTTGCAGCCTTGGAAAAACGCTGGCAAGATGGGGAAATTCCTGAAATTAAAATGCAGGTGTAACTATTTGACAGTCGTAGAATTTCGTAAACTATTATGATTGCGATAAAATTAGCTAAAATTTCTCTTTCTTTCGACTCAGCCCTAGATTTGATGATTAATTACATAAGCTTTAAAAACAGGATTCAAACATAATAGAGCGTTTTCATCTTTTGCCACTATTATTCGTCTGATTAGAGATTGAATTACTTTCAAAGAATCTGTATAAGCTAGAGAAGTTTGGTCGATCATTTCTTTAATAGAAATAGGTTGATTAAAATTTGCTAATTCTGTTAGCATTAGTTTCTCTGATTCTGTTAAACTTTGCAAAATACTTAATAAAGTCTGCTCTAAAGTTTCTTCGGCAATCGGGTATTTAATCTCCAAAAAGTCAGCAACCTTACCTAAAAATGTCTCTTGAATAAAACTAGCAACTAATTCTAACCAAAGAGGATGACCTTGATAACATTTAATTAAGGCTTCCCAACTGTCTTCATTTAATAGATTATGATGGCGCAAAATTTCTATGGCATCTTCTCCTAAACCTTCTATGATTAATGTTTTAATGAATTTATTTTTCTGCCCATAAAAAGTCGTATCAATAGGTTTTTCTTGACTCAACAACAGTAAACAGCTTTGATGATTGACTTCAGCAATGCTTTTAAACAATAGTTGATAATCTTGGTACTCTTTGTGATAATTACCTGCTAGTTTTTTAGAATCAAATAGACTTTGTAAATCATCAAGAATAATCAAGCATCGATGACTTTTCATTAATTGTAAGAACAAATTTAATTGCTTTTCAAGACTTTGAGAAAGCTTCAATTGAGGATTGATAGATTGTAAAATTTCACTTAAAAGTTCATCTAGTTTTGGACAAAAATACAAACTTCTGCGAATAACATAGTTAAAATTATCTTTGATTTTATCAACCAGTTTCAGAGAAAGTGTGGTTTTACCAATTTCTTTTAAACCTAACACATTAACCAAGCGGTATTTCTCCGCAAC
>NZ_JASJFE010000328.1:0-1562 GCF_030067735.1 Microcystis sp. M53598_WE2
CCTGAATACGGTATTCGTTGGGATACTCTCAGCGATGTATCAGTTGATATTCAACAAAAGTTTTTTGCAATTTATGAAGCAGGACAACAAAACCAAGAAACCGAAGAAGAATGTTCCTCAGAAGAAGAATAAACTCGATTGGCAGAAATTTAACTTTTTAGAAAATTTGCTTATTTTCTGTACCGTACCCGATCGGATCGCTCCACCCGAAAGCGGTGTCAGCTTTCGGATTACCAAGCAAGAAAAAGATTCCGTTTGTATTTTATTTAAAACTGATCGTCAGAAGGATCCTCTTGTTAGAAATCAAAAGCAGAAAAGACCTGATTATTTATCTCTTTTTATTCAGAATGACTTACTTCTGCTGACAATTATCGAGATGAAGGGAACTAATAAAAATTCCACGAGTACAGGTATCGAACAAATTACAACTTTTAGAGATATTTTAAAACAAGAAATTGCCGATCATGTCACCAGGAAACTCAAATATAAATTACAAGCTATCCTATTAACTCCCTATAATGCCGATATTCCTCGAAAGGCGATCAACGAGGAAGCGGAGAAAGGATTTATTATTTTACCTATCCAGTATGATTCTAAAGCGGAGCTTTATCCTTATGTTTCCAAGACTCACCGTAAAGCGGATTTAAGCAAAATAGGCAAAATAAAGCATAGTCACGACGAGCAACATAAAGAATCCGATTGTTTGTTAATCGAAAACTTGTTGGCTAGACAAGCATCGGACAAACGTAAACAGGATAACTATTATTCATGTAAATTCACTCCCGCCAAAGATAGACAAGGCATCTATATAGATTATCAGGTGTCGAGCGATCAAGACTGGATCACCCTATTAACCGATCCGCAGGGAAAGAAAGTTCAATTGGCTTACTGTAGTGATGATTCTCAAAGTTCAATCGATCAAATTCAGGAAGAGATTAAAAATTTAAACATATATGGAATGGTAGAGATGGTAAGTCGCCTAATCAATAGTTAGTATAAAAAATAGGTGTAGATAAATCGGCGTTGCTGATTTGAGATATGAATCTTCTTTTCTGGTATTTTTAAAACCTAGAGCCAAACTAACTTTTGCACGGGAACCTGCACAGTTGCCATTCATGCCTTGATTCAGCAATGCCGAAAATTAACCATCTCTGCCATTACTTTAGAAAAATGGTATTAGCAATGTCCTTTCACCTTTGATCAGGATTATCCTCTATATTGTTGACTTTCGTTAATTGTGGAAAAATATCTCGTACTGCCTTTTCAAATTTTTTGTAGGAAGACAAGGATTCTAATTTCGACAATTCGATTTTTGTACCAAGCGGTGAATATAAATCGTCAATTTTTAGTTTATTTCGATCCCGTTTAGTCATACCTTCTCTGGCTTTATTGATGGCATTTTTAATCGTTTCTTTCGGATTGCTAAAAGATTCGGGTTCTTTATCGATTGCTAACTCACTATCACTTTTATTTGTACACAATTCTTTTTTTAGTAATTCTTTGTCTGCTAATATCCAGGCTTCAGTCATTTGTATTGGAACGATAGCAACTAAATTTTTGCA
>NZ_JASJFE010000119.1:0-6605 GCF_030067735.1 Microcystis sp. M53598_WE2
AGGGTTTTCCCCATTTTTAGGTGGTCAATTACCTAATTTTCAGGGAAAAAGTCCCTAAATTTTCCCACCGAACAATCCAATGGCTGGCACTTTTTGATTTCAAAAAGACCAAAAGATATTAGCCAACAAGGTTTTTATATTTATGCAGCAGTCTCTCAATAATATTGACAACAAATAGAGTTTTTTAACAAATATGCAGCCACCAAAATTAAGCTTAGGAACCAGATTATTTTTATCCCATCTCCTCGTTATGGTGGTGGGATTGAGTAGCTTTATTATCATTGCTAAATTATCTTCTCCGCGAATGTTTGTTTTGCGTTTGGAACAGTTAGAAAGGCAGGGATTTTTTACCGTGCGATCAGCGAGAACTTTCTTGGTTAGGGGTTTTGAGACAGCTTGGGATAGTAGTGCCATTTGGTCATTCATTGCGGGAGGAAGTACGGCTGGTTATCTGAGTTTTTTGGTTTCTCAACGCATTATGAAACCGGTCAAACAAATGAAACAAATCACTAAAAATTTTGCTGAAGGGGATTTATCGGCGCGAGTTCCAGAAAGCGAAATCCCAGAATTAAATCAATTAGCCATCAGTTTTAATCAGATGGCGATTAGTTTAGCCGATGTGGAAAAACGGCGCCAGGAATTAATCGGTGATCTTACCCACGAATTACGCACCCCTTTAACTGTGGTACGGGGATATTTAGAAGAATTAGCCGATGGTGCGATCGAACCTAATCCAGAACTTTATCAGAAATTAGTGAAAGAAACCCGCAGGTTAGAACGTTTAACCCACGATCTACAGGAGCTATCGCGAGCGGAATCTGGTTATCTCTCGATTAAACTGCAACCTGTTAATTTATTACCTTTGTTAAATTCTCTCATCGAAAAATTTGCCGATCAATTATTAGAAGATGGGCCGACTTTACAGTTAGATTGTCCCCCCAATTTACCATCTGTCATGGCCGATCCCGATCGCCTCGAACAAATCTTAGTTAATCTGCTCGGTAATGCCATTCGTTACACCGATAATGGTGCAATTACCCTGCAAGTGACAAGGGACAAAAATCGCCTACAAATTGCCGTTATCGATACAGGAATTGGCATCGCAGCAGAGGATTTACCCTTTATTTTCGAGCGCTTTTGGCGGGCCGATCGTTCTCGTTCCCGTTATTCTGGGGGTAGTGGTATTGGTTTAGCGATTACCCGTCGTTTAGTGGAATTACACCAAAGTCAAATCGAGGTGGAAAGTGAATTAGGTAAAGGCAGCACTTTCCGTTTTTCCCTAGCAATATCGGCCAATTTTCAGTGAACAGTGAACAGTAATCAGTAATCAGTAAACTGAAAACTCAGATCTGATAACTGATCACTGATAACTGATCACTGATTAAATGCCGTGACTTTTGCCGATCACCCAATGACGACGGAAGAAGCGAGCGAGCGAGGTTTCTTCTAAGGATAAGTAAATCGGTCTTCCGTGGGGACAGGTGCGGGGATTACGGGTATTTTGCCAATCATCGAGTAAATTCTGCATTTCTTTTAAACTTAAAGCTGTACCGTTGCGGATAGCACTCCGGCAAGCGGTAGCAACCTGAGCGGTTTGTAAATCCCCCCCTAAACTTAATTCTAGTAAAGCATCAGCCCGATCCTCGCGTTCTTTGAGTAGAACAGGAATACTACGAATTGCCCAAGAGCGATCGCCAAAACTAGCAATTTCTAATCCTAAACGTTGTAATTGTTCGATTTGTCGAGTAGTTAACTGATTTAAGATGATCGGAGTATCTAACGGCACGATTTCCCAGTTATCCTCTAAACGTTCGTACAAAACCCGCTCATGGGCAATATGTTGTTCGACTAACCATAATCCGTGAGGATGTTCGGCAACTATGTAAGTTTGGTGAATTTGGGCTACTGCCTTTAATTCCAGCCGATTTTTCGGGGATTTCTCCCCTATTGTATAGGTGCTTTTTTCTTCGGCAGCCTTGAGAATTTGACTGACGCGCTGATTTTGCGCTTTTTCGGGTATATGTTCGGGATTTAGTCCTAACGCCTTGTCTATGGCTGAAATTATCTGTTCTTGCCAAAAAATGAGGTTATGCAGGTATATTTCCGCTTTGGCTGGGTGACGATTCCAATCGATCGAACGAGGGTTAAGATGTAGATGGAGAAAACAAACGGGATAGCGATCTTTAGGGACTGTGCGAGCGAAAGCTTCAAATATTGCCTGTTCTAACTCCGATGAGCGCACCATTCGCCCATTAACAGCAATTCTAACCCAATCTGGTTGATGGCGAGAAATGCGATCGGGCAAACCAATGACCAATTCAATTTGAGCAGATTCTGCGTCAGGAGTCGTTAAGTCAAGTTTTAGGGATGCTAAATCGTTCAAATGCAGAGATTTAACTAATTGGGGTAATATTTGACTGGCATCCTTACCCGGACTAATGCGTAACCAATCTTGATGATCTTGAAAAACCTGCCAAGTAATTTGGGGATGACAGAGAGCAAAATTATGAATTAAAGTCTGTATATCCTTTAATTGTTTGTTAATTGACGGTAAAGCTTGACGACGCACGGGAAAGTTACCAAAGAGATTCTCTACCGTGACGATAGTACCGATAGCTATAGGAATCGTTTCTAAATTACCCGGCTCGCCTTGGTGATTGTAAAGACAATAACAACCTAAATCATCGTCATGGCGACTGGCAACCCGCAGATGCGCCACCTGTGCGATACTGTGCAAAGCTTCACCACGGAATCCGAGACTGGTAATCTGCCACAGATCGTCCCGTTGGCGGATTTTGCTGGTACTGTGGGCATAGCTACACAGTGGCAAATCTTCTCTAGACATTCCCCTGCCGTTATCCGATACTTGTATTCGCCAGTTTTGGGGAGATATATCGATGGTAATCCTATCTGCCCCCGCATCAATGGCATTTTCGACTAATTCTCGCACCACAGCGCCTAAAGAGTCGATTACCTCTCCTGCGGCAATTAAATCGATTACGTCTTGGGGTAAAACTTGTATGGGCAAGGTCATCAATTAATGGTTTTAGCCAAGGGCAAACTCGGTATATTGTCGCACAGGGGGCCCATGGTAAGCTAAAACGATGTCTTGTTTGGGGACTCCCCTAGCTACCAATTTATCAGCGATCGGTGCTGCCGTGCCGTCCTGCTGCACTCAGATTTTATTATTAATAATATCAACCTGAATTATACAGCCATAAATGCGCGTGATGCTGTCCCTGCAACCCAGATGAACCAAGAGATAAAGAGCCGGTTCGGTATCAAAAACTGTTTCAGTTTTGACGGGATCACTAGGCGCTCTCAGTAGGGAATCTGATTTTTGTGAATTACTGTTTGAAAGAGTCCCCGACCGAGAAAATATTGATAGAGTATTGATTAGGAGACTAGGAAAAATTCAACTTTAAGAGGATTGTCACTGATGACAGCAGTTACCGAGAATGATCTGAAAAGGTTAGAAGATTTAATCGTTAGCGGACAGAAAGCGATCGAATCCCGACTAACAGCGATCGAGTCCCGACTGACAAACCTAGAAAATGGACAGAAAGCGATCGAGAACAGTCTAGGAGAAATTAAAGGAATATTAAGGCCTTAGATGCCAAAGTTACGGGACTAGAAAAGCGGGTTGACGATCTCAACGCACGAGTCAACATTACGACCATTGGATTCCTTAGCATTGTCGGCATTTTGGTGACAGGAATGCTGACTATTGCCAGCAAAACAGTCTTTTTCCCCTAGTCCCTAGAATGATACTAAATCCTGTGTAAAAGGTATAGGAGAGTAGGTGAGTGCCAAAGCACTGGAGCGGGGAAAAACAATCGATAACTTGGCAGTTAATCATACTATTAAAAACGGATTTGGTGTAAGACGGCCTAAATAAGTCGATATATGGTTCTGCTCGCTGTCTATGCCGGGGAGAAATCCCTCTGGCATTTCTCCAGTGCGGAATGTAGGCTAAAAATTGGCCCGGTCAGGAAATCTTGATGTTAAATTCCCGAAAAATTGCGCTAGGATCGGCTTCATAGCACAGGAAAGGCGATCGAGTGGGATAACCGATCCTGTGGCTTGAGAAGGTGACTGTATAATTGTTAGAGTGTCAATAGATCAATTCCAGAGGAATCATGAGCAATATCCAAGATAAAATTCAAGAAGAGCTAGAAAACGCCAGAGCCGTCTGTAGTACGGAAGGTGCCACCTCTGGCGAATGCGCCGCCGCTTGGGATGCGGTGGAAGAATTACAAGCAGAAGCCGCTCACCAACGTCAGGACCACCCCCAAAAAACCTACTTCGAAAATTATTGTGATTCTAATCCCGATGCCGCCGAGTGTCGCATTTATGAAGATTAATGCAGTCAGGCAGCGGTTTTTTCTCTCCTCACAGTAGAATCCTAGCTTTAGGGCGATCTCGGCTATAAAGAGATCGCCCCTCGTTTTTTTGTTTGTTGGTCAAGCTGTGGCCGATTTTGGCTCCTGCGTCCGAAGACAGTAAAATATTGACAGTGTAATTATGTCTGAATAGTTTATGAATCAACTTTGGTTTCGTCCTCTCGTTTGGATAGATTATCGTTTAGCCGTCCTATTTACGGTGATTATTCCGGCAATTTTGTTAATTTGGTCTTTATTTGCAAAAATCGAATCATTACAAAAATTGTTGATTATCTATTGGCGAGTGGCTAGTCTTTTATTAATTACTGTATATTTAATGATCGCTTCCTGGCCGATTGGTTTTGTCACCAGTTTTTTAGCTAAGATTTTAATCCCGATTTCCCTCTGGTTTTGGGTGGATATTAACGATGAAATTAAAGATTTACCCTCCAGTCCAATTAAATTTGTCACCACTGCTTGGCGTTGGGCAGTAACGATTTATTGTCCTTTGGGCGCAATTTCTACCTTACCTTTTCTCTCCTGTGCTATGTCAGGGGAATTGCTAAATTCTCCCTATTGTCAAGTTTGGCAGGAAGCACCTTGGCAGTTTCGCGAGATTTTTCATTCAGAAGCTACCGCTAATGTTTTGGGCTTTTTTGGTTTAGTTGGTCTCTCTTTTTATACTCTCTATTTTGCCCATTTTCTTCTTATTCGCCTTGGCAAACAGGGACGTTCAGCTTTACAATAGGAGGTCTTTAGCTATCGATAATTAGCCATTTTTCTATGAATATTGGTAAACAACTCGAACAATACACCCTCAAAAATCCCCAAGAGGTTTTATTAGTGACTATTGCTGTGGATGGGGAGGAGGAAGAAATCTCTATTTTTAAGGGTTTTTCTAGTTCTCTTACTCGCAGCACCCCCTACGATCCCGATATTCCGATCATTCCTGAAACGGCGACAATTATTAAGATAGATCGTCTTGTTAGTCCCTATCATCCCCTTAATCCTCGCTATATCCAAGAAAATCTTAGCTTAGAGGAAATGCAATTTTTACTGATTAATTGAACGGGTAATTTTGCTTGGATAATATCAGCACCCATCTCGATGGATTTAACAGCTTTTATTTACCTTCCACAAACCTTGTCTAGATAGACAAGAGGTAAATTTTGCGGCGTTTTATGGTAAAATTACCGGGGAACGATAATCTCTGCCAGCATTCAAGCTGTCAAAGTGGATTTCGTCCCCGGTATCGATCGAGAACAATCAAAAAACTGGAGAATAATCTGGAGAATCTATGCAACTTAAACAATCTAACCAAGAACTGTTACAAATTGAGTATTTAGCCACCGGTGCCACGGGAGAAAACATGGTTAAAGATGATGGCAAAGATGTGATTGAAGGATTAACTAAAACCCCCAAAAGTTTACCATCTAAATATTTTTATGATCGGCAAGGTTCCCAACTTTTTGAAGCAATCTGTCAATTACCAGAATACTATCCCACTAGGACAGAAGCGGCTATTATTCAAGAATATGCTCAAGAAATTGTCGCCTATACAGGTCCCTGCGAATTGATCGAATTAGGTAGTGGTAGTTCCACTAAAACTCGTCTGTTATTGGACGCTTACTATCAGCAACAAAAATCCTCTAAATATGTACCTATCGATGTTAGTGAAACTATTCTCCAAGCTAGTGCCATAGAATTACAAAAAGAATATCCTAATTTACTTATTCAGGGGTTAATTGGAACCTATGAACAGGCCCTAGCCTATTATCAAAATGCTTCCGATAATACCAGAATGATTTTTTTCTTGGGAAGTTCGATCGGTAATTTTTCTGCGGCTGAATGTGATAAATTCTTAGAAGAAATTACCACTGTCCTCAAAGCTGGAGATTATTTTTTATTAGGGATTGATCTCCAAAAACCAGCGGCAATTTTAGAAGCAGCTTATAATGATGCTCAAGGGGTGACAGCCGCTTTTAATTTAAATATGCTTTCCCATTTAAATTGGCGTTTTCAAGCTGATTTTAACCTTGATTTATTTAGTCATCAAGCTATCTATAATCAAGACAAATCCCAAATTGAAATGTATTTAATTTGTCAAAAAACTCACCATGTTCATCTGAAAAAACTCGATTTAACAGTTAATTTTCAAGCGTCGGAAAGTATTTTGACAGAAATCTCGCGTAAATTTAACCTAGAAACTATGCAAAAAGACCT
>NZ_JASJFE010000298.1:0-4654 GCF_030067735.1 Microcystis sp. M53598_WE2
CGCAGCAATGGTAAATTTTAATACTGATAATGCCAAAATGCGTTATATTCGATCGCTTTTTTATGTCAATAATCAAGGATTACAAAAACGCTTACTCAATCTACAAGGTTCGATTATAGATTGTCAATTTAATGCCACTGGTAGTGATTTGTATTGTTTGTTAACCGAGTTAGTTACTAACAGTCAAGAGTACAAAGAAAAACCCTATTTTGCTAAAATAGATGTGAAGACCGGTCAAGTGACTCCCCTACTGGAATTAGCTGATTATCGTGATATTCACATTAGTTTATCTCCCGATGGTTTAGCAATTATTTTTGATCAACTTCGCACCAGTTATGATACTAATCCTACTAATCTCTTGACTACCGATTCGGGAGAAACAATTATCGGTGGTCGTTTGTGGATGTTAATTCCTCCCCTACAAGATGGAGTAAAAGCCAGTAAATCTGATTTAATTGAATTACCTCTAGCGGGAATTCGTCCCCAGTGGATGCCGTAGAATTTCATCATTAAGTTAGGAATTATTTCGATGCTGTCAAACTCAGAAAAATTAGCCAAATTGCGTCAGTACTTTGCCAGTGGTGCAACTCGTTCCTATCAATTCCGTCGTCAGCAGTTAGAGAAGTTAAAACAGGCAATCATTAAATATGAAGCAGAGATATATCGAGCTTTATATAGCGATTTAAAGAAAAGTCCCGAGGATTGTTGGGTTACTGAAAATGGCTTCCTTTTGGTGGAAATTAATACCGCTTTAAAAAATTTGCGCTCATGGATGCAACCCAAAACTGTTAAAACTAATCTCTTAAATTTCCCATCCTCCAGTCAGATTATTCGGGAACCTTTAGGAGTGGTTTTAATTATTGGTGCTTGGAATTATCCCCTCCAATTGTTATTAGTGCCTTTAGTCGGTGCCATTGCTGCCGGTAACTGTGCGGTATTAAAACCGAGTGAATTTGCCTCAGCGACGGAAAAATTAGTAGTTAAAATAATTGAAGAAATATTCCCCGAAGAATATGTGTTAATTGTCCCGGGAGATGGTGCGGAAGTAATTCCGAATATGTTAGACAGTTTTACCTTTGATCATATATTTTTTACTGGCAGTACAAGGGTAGGAAAAATTATTTATCAACTAGCGGCAGCAAAGTTAATTCCCGTTACTCTAGAATTAGGGGGAAAAAGTCCCTGTGTTATCGAAGCTGATGCTAATATTTCCGTGGCAACCCGTCGCATTGCCGTGACAAAATTCTCTAATTGTGGTCAAATGTGTATCGCAGCTGATTATGTTTTAGTACATCAATCCCAGCAGGAGAATGTGATCAGAGAATTAGTAAACACTATTGTTAATTTTTTCGGTAAAGATGCCAGATTAAGTGCTGATTATGGTAAGATAATTAATGAGAAACAATTTGATCGCCTGATTGACTTTCTCCAAGATGGTGAGATTGTTTTTGGAGGCAAAACCGATCGAGAAAATTTATATATTCAACCAACTTTATTAACTAATGTTTCCCTCGATGCTCCTATTATGCAAGGGGAAATATTCGGTCCAATTTTACCGATCATTGCCTTTAGCACTTTTGAGGAAGCTTTAGCAATTATTGCTAAAAATCCTAACCCTCTAGCTTTTTATCTGTTTACTACCAAGGCAAAGACCGAAAAGAAATGGTTAGAATCAGTCCAGTTTGGGGGAGGTTGTATTAACAACAATAGTTTTCATTTTACTAATCCTAGTTTACCCTTTGGTGGTCGAGGAAATAGCGGTATTGGTAGCTATCATGGTCATTTTTCCTTTGAGAATTTTAGTCACCAAAAAGCGATTATGAAAACACCTCTTTGGTTCAATCCCGCTTTAAAATATCCGCCTTTTAAGGGTAAATTAGACTTATTTAAGTTATTAGTTCGGTAACAAGCTACAGTTTAAGTTAAAGCTTTTAAGAGAGCTTGAAATTTAAGCTGAATTTCTGCTAGTTCTTTTTCCGGATCGGAACCGGCAACAATACCCGCACCGGCGTATAATCGCGCTCGATCGCCTTTAATTAAGGCCGAACGAATACCAACAATAAACTCACTATTATTTTGACAATCGATCCAACCCAAAGGAGCGGCATAAAGAGAGCGATCGAAGGTTTCATAATGACGAATTTGTGCTAAAGCGATCTCCGTGGGAACCCCAGCAACAGCAGGAGTGGGGTGTAGTTGGGCAACAATTTCGAGGGGATGGATGGAGGGTTTGAGTTTGGCATGGATAGGAGTCCAGAGATGTTGAATATTGGAGAGTTTTAACAATCTAGAAGGAGAATTTTGCGGATTTAAGCCAATTTGTCGCAGTTTTTGGTTAATAAAGTCACTAACGGCCCGATGTTCCCGTTGTTCTTTTTCACTAGCGAGGAGTTTATTGGCCAAGAGAGCATCTTCGATCGCATTTTCTCCCCGGGGAGCGGATCCCGCTAAAGCATCGGTGATTAATTGCCCCTGATGGACAGTTAACAAGCGTTCGGGACTAGCGCCGATAAAATGATCTCCCCGTCCATTGCCGAGGGAAAAAGTGTAGCAATCGGGATGACGCTGACGCAAATTATCGAGACAGTTTACCAGATGAAAAGGACGGGGAGAAATCACGTCAAGAGCGTGAGCGAGGACAATTTTGCTAAATTTTTCGGCGTGGATAGATTGGAGTGCATCGGCAACAGCCGCTTGAAAATTATAGGTAGGATGAATATAATAACTACAGGGATCCTGGTGGGGATTTTGTCGGCAATTGCTCGAGTTATTTTGGATAATTTTGAGGTTGTTGATAGTTTCTTCGAGGGAGTTTTCTATTTCTTTTTCGCCGGTGATTAGGAGATTGGTAAGGAAAAAATATTCCGACTGTTTTTTGATAATTTGAAACTTAGGCAGGGTTAGGGTAGCTGAGGGAAAGGGGGTAGCTCTTTCCGAGTCGAAAAAAGTGAAACTACAAAAGATGCGGGGAGTAATCTCGCTATAGTTATCAATTTTAATAATTCTTTGTTGACAGTTTTTAATAAATTTTTGAGCTTTTAAAAAACGTTGTTTGCCGTGGAAAGTGGCAGCAAAGGCGATGCCGTAGCCGAGAAAAGCGGTTTCTCGTTCGGGATTTTCCCAATAACAATGGGTGGCATAGCTAGAGGCAATCCGAGAGAGAATTTCTAGGGGATCAACGGGGGAAATTTTTTGACAAAAACTAACGATCGACGGATTTCCCTTTTCTGCGGCTAACAGTTGCGGGTTGAGGATAAAGTTATAGAGGCCGCGAAGATCAGCAATCGGACTATCAGGATAGGAAAGGCGAGGAACGGCAGAAGTCATGTCAAGTTTTTTGTATTTTTTGCAAAAAAACCATGATTAATGGTATGTAATCCCCACAGATGTGGCCAGAGTCAGCAATCTCTTTTTAACTATGGTATCGGAGAAAGGGTCTTTAGGCAGAAAGGGAAGGGGATATTTGTGACGATTAACCGCGTTGGAGACAAATGAAGGCTTAAAATCTCCAGAGATGGCTATTATTTAAATGGGCAAAAAAATTAATTTAATAACTGCTACTTTACAAGTTTGTGGAAATTGCCACCACGGGACAAGTGGGGATACATTGTTCACAAACCACACAACGGGAACGCAAAAACTTGAGACGAAAACTTTCGGGATCAAGGGTTAAAGCTTCCGTGGGACAAACTCCCGTACATAACCCACAATCGACGCATTTTTCTTCATCAATGACGATTTCGCGACTAACTTGGGAAACGCCAATATTTTGTAATTGTAACCATTCGATCGCCGCTTCTAACTCATCGATATCTCCCGATAATTCTAATACTAATGTTCCCACTTGATTGGGGGCAACTTGGGCGCGGATAATATTAGCGGCGACATTAAAATCCTTCGCCAGTCGATAGGTAACGGGCATATGGACGGCTTTTTTGGGAAAAGTGAGAGTAACGCGTTTTTTCATGAGGATAGGATAGGATAGGAATAATTTTTGAGAGACTATCCATGACAGCCACCACACCCACCAATAAAATCAGAAATCTGCTGCTGGCAGTAACGGCAGTTATTCTTAGTGTAGCGATTTTCTTCGGGTTTCAAACCACCGCTAGTTCTGTATCTTTGGAAGCGCAAGCGGAAAAAGCGACACCTTTCGATCTTGCCCTCAGCAATGGTAAACCCACCCTGACAGAATTTTATGCTAATTGGTGTACCAGTTGTCAGGCGATGGCCGCTGAAATTGCCGAAATTAAAAAACAATACGGTAATGCCATTAATTTTGTCATGCTCAACGTTGATAATAATAAATGGTTGCCGGAAATTCTCCGTTATCGTGTGGATGGTATTCCCCATTTTGTCTTTTTAAATAATCAAGGACAACCAGTTGCCCAAGCGATCGGAGAACAGCCAAAATCAATTTTAACCGCTAATTTAGAAGCACTTTTAACCAATTCTACCCTACCCTATGCCACCACTACGGGACAGGCTTCTGATTTTAATATCCTTGCGGGCGCTAGTCAAACCGATCCTCGCAGTCACGGCAGTCAAGTTAATCAGTAATCAGTAATCAGTTATCAGTTATCAGTTATCAGTGGAAAGCTCATGGCTGAAAGCTATCATTCAAGAGTCAACAGCTTATCAATAAGTACATTTC
>NZ_JASJFE010000199.1:0-1102 GCF_030067735.1 Microcystis sp. M53598_WE2
CTGGGGTTGTCTCTTTCATCGCTGATCTTTCAACGTAAAGTGCTTATTATATAACGATTATACTCTATTATACTCTTGTTGATCGTTTAAGTCCCATTAGAGCAATTGCTGATAGGATTTTAAGGGAATACCTGTCCGGTTTCTCACTTCGATGGCCGAACGATAGACACCGTTTTTTTCTCTTTCGGCGACAATTTTATCGGCCAGGGAAAAGTCAAGACCGAGATTGACTAATTCCGCAACGGAGTAGTAGTTTAAACAACGCCAAGAAACGTCAACTTCTTGGCGAATATCGTAGGCAAAGATAATCAAAGGTTCCAATTTTTTGAGATAATTTTCCGGTAAACCAGCCAGGAAGTGTAATTCTTCTAAATGGGTAAAAATATGTCCTTCATTACGGACAGAAACGATATCATTGGCATAGACAATCGGCAACCCTAATTTATAAACCAGATCGTTGGTGGAACAGCTGTTAATATCAATTTTTTCGAGAGGAGAGGATGACTGTCTGGAATCGGTTCTATTTGCCGAAGCTATTGGATGGGAATTAAGCTGTTGACGGATGTATAAACCCAGGCCGATTTGGGCAAACCAAATTACGATAAAAGACTCTTGTGTAAGGAAAATAAGGGAGATAATTGTCAAAGCAATGCCGACGGATAACCAGCTTTGGTTATTAGTTTTTTTGCCAGCATTAGCAATGGCAAGCCCACCGAAAACTGGGACTAAGGATAGCCAGATCCACTCGGAAGATTCGGGAGGGCGAGGAGAGAGATTAGACATATTTTTTTAAAGAGAATCTAAATATTTTCTGCGTTTTTCTTCGTATTCTTCAGCAGTAATAATTCCCTGATCGTAAAGTTTTTTAAGCTGGAGTAAAGTAGCGGTTTTTTGCTGACCTGATTCTGGCAGTCCTCGCTCTCTACTGCTGGGGAGATAGTTAGGATTATATTTAGCATCAAAAGCTTGATCTGACATGATGATTAAACCAATAAATTCAAAAAAAGCAATGATGCCGGGGATAAAAGTCCAGAAGAAAAGTAGATAGAGAACACCTGCCAAATTCTCCCCTAGATAAAACTTATGGATGCCAAGATAACCA
>NZ_JASJFE010000829.1:0-2582 GCF_030067735.1 Microcystis sp. M53598_WE2
ACTTACCATAGATTTTCTTGGGCAGCTCTAAGAGAATTAGTGATTAACAAAGCCAATAATTTTTTGACCTGATTTTATCTAGGGTCGATCAAGGCAGTAAATCAGTCTATAAACGATCCTGACTGGGTAAATTACCCAGAAAAGGTAAAAATCGAGAAGGAGAGAAGCTATTTCGGCACTAAATACTAACCCGATTATCTGTGTTCAGATCGAGGTTAATCTTAACTGGATAGGAGGAGAGGAAGTGCTTATTGATAGTGACATTGTACTCAATTTTGGTGAAAGAACCAAGTCCAAGCTAAAAATTGGCCATTACCCCCCCCTTTTTTTTTCTGCTCCACTAGATCAAGCCAGCCAAGCCTAGTTAGAATACCCAATTATCTAGAGAAAATTTCAATTTTTCTAGACACTATTTTTTCGTGACTCCAGGAAACCGGCGATCAAATGCTTCTGACGGGCGTGATTTTCCCGTATAATTAGGAGTTTGCACAGTGACAAAAGAAGTTAAGGAGCGAGTTCGATGGCACAAATGTACTATGATGAGGATGCCAATTTAGATTTATTAGCGGGAAAAACGATCGCTATTATTGGCTATGGTTCCCAGGGTCATGCCCACGCATTAAATCTCAAGGATAGTGGCGTTAATGTGATTGTTGGTCTATATCCCGGCAGTAAATCGGCAATCAAAGCCAAAGAAGCCGGTATTCCGGTTTATGATGTGGCCGAAGCCGCTAAAATTGCCGACTGGATCATGATCCTCTTACCGGATGAAGTGCAGAAAACGATTTATCTCAACGAAATTGCCCCGAATTTAAGCGCAGGCAAGGTTTTATCTTTTGCCCACGGCTTTAATATTCATTTCGGTCAAGTGGTTCCCCCGGCTAACGTCGATGTGGTTATGGTCGCACCCAAGGGACCGGGCCATCTCGTCCGTCGCACCTACGAACAAGGTCAAGGAGTCCCCTGTTTATTCGCCGTCTATCAAGATGCTACCGGCCAAGCACGCGATCGGGCGATGGCCTACGCTAAGGGTATCGGTGGCACTCGGGCCGGGGTTTTGGAAACCACTTTCCGCGAGGAGACAGAAACCGACCTTTTTGGCGAACAGGCAGTATTATGCGGCGGTTTAAGTGCTTTAATTAAAGCCGGCTTTGAAACCCTCGTGGAAGCTGGTTATCAGCCCGAATTAGCCTATTTTGAGTGTTTACACGAAGTGAAACTGATCGTCGATCTGATCGTCGAGGGCGGTTTAGCCAAAATGCGCGATAGTATTTCCAATACAGCCGAGTACGGTGACTATACTCGCGGTCCGCGGGTGGTGACGGAAGCGACTAAGGCCGAAATGCGGAAAATCCTCGGGGAAATTCAATCGGGACAATTCGCCAGAGAGTTTGTCCTCGAAAATCAAGCAGGTAAACCGGGGTTCACCGCTATGCGTCGTCAAGAAGCAGAACATTCGATCGAAGAAGTCGGCCAAGATCTGCGGGCGATGATGAGTTGGCTAAAACGCTAGTTCTCTTTTTTTCGGTGGAGGGTTGGACGCAACCTGGCAATTCTTGCTGTTGAGTCCGCCCCTACACCCCACACCCCACACCCCACACCCTGTCCCCAGGAAAAACTTTTTCAGCAGCTCCTACCTAGTAGATCGCCTCCCGTGATTTAACCAGACCGATCGCCCGTAAACCGGCAATCACACCACAACCGATCACCATACCGACGAAGGAACGAATCAGATTTTCTACAGGAATGATCGGAATTAAAGCGATCCAGACTTCTTCGGGCCAGTTAAAAATCGAGTAGGTAATGGCGACGACCCCTAAATGGGAGAGGCCGCTGGCAGTCCAGGTACCTCCAAAAATTCCCGCCGCTACTAGGGCCAAATTGCTACCTTTGATCCAATGGGTAAAAAGAGTCCGGGTTGGTAGGATAAATAATACCAAAGCTGACCAATCGACGAAAGCCCCGGCAATAAAGATTCGTGGCGAAATGCCGTTCAGTCCGATCGCCCGGTTAGCGTAGATAAACAGGGGAATCAGAAAAATTAACGTTAATCCTAACCACCAATAACGGCGTTTTTTGCCTAAAACCATCGTTCCCGCCACAAAACTGGCTATAATTGCCCCAAAGACCGAAATAGCGGGAATTCCTGCCGTGTAGGGGGCAAGGAAAGCCCCAATTAAGGACCCAATGCCACTAGCGATCGCCCCAGCGATCGGGCCGAGTAACCAACCCAAAAAGGGAAAAACCGCTTGACTGAGGGGCATACTACCGCCAGAAGCGAGGACAATGGAGAAGGGAATAAAAGAAAGGGTAGTGACAATGGCGGCTAAGACGACAATATAGGCGATCGGCGCACCATCAATGGCGGCACTACTGACAGCTTCCACTTTGCGTTCTTCGCCTTCGGGGATAATATCTAGGGTCATCGAAAATTTGGGTCTGAAACCCCGTCGTTCTACGACGGCTTTACTGTTAAATACTAGCGCATTTACACGATATACGCTAAAATGTGAGACATGGAAAAAGCCTATTCTTACCGATTTTACCCCACACCAACACAAGAGTCGCTATTGCGGCGCACA
>NZ_JASJFE010000122.1:0-3398 GCF_030067735.1 Microcystis sp. M53598_WE2
AGACGGATAAAACGAGAAGATTTGCTAATATATAAAGAGGAAAAATATCGAGAAAGAGAACAAATTTTAAATAACCTTGTAGCCATGACTGAAGCGGAAGGACTATACAGAAAAGATGAGGAATTAAACCTAGATGACAGTAGAGCCTAGGGTTGTTTTAGATGCTTGTGTTCTTATTCCTCAGTATTTACGCGATAGTTGATTATCAATTGCTTGGCGAGGTTTATACTCCCCTTACTGGTCGAAATTAATTTTAGAAGAAACAACCCGCAATCTGATTAATCGATATAATATAACTTCAATAAAAGCCCTTAATTTAGTGGAGATAATGAAAGCAGCTTTTCCCGAAGCCATGATTGAACTGCCATCTGGTTTAATTGAGTTAATGACAAATGACTTAAAAGACCGTCATGTTCTAGCAACTGCTGTTATGGCTAAAGCTAATCTAATTTTAACTAATAATCTTCCCGATTTTTCAATGTCAGCTTTAGAAACTTGGGGTATAAAGGCTCAATCTCCTGATACTTTTTTAAGTAATTTGTTTGATGAATATCCCGAAGAAATTAAATTCAGTCTAAATAGGCAAGTCAAGAAATATAAAAATCCTCAAAAATCTCTAGCTGAATTACTAGAGTTTTTAGATAAAAAAGCTAATTTATCTAATTTTTGTCAAAAGATAACTAAAATTCTTTGATATAACTGAACTTCTCCAGTGTAAATGTACTAGCTATCTAAACATGGCTACAGAGGGAATCGCTGACTCTAGAGATTAATGACAGCATCTGTTACCATAAGGTTAGCGATCGCTATACAGCGAACTCTAGGGAATCGCTCCACTCCAGATACAGTCAACGGTACAGCCATTTTCAAAGGAAAATGTACCCAGTGACGGCTTGTCAATTTATTCTGAGAAGCGACCTGCAGTAAGGGTTGTGTTGATTTTTTAGTATTTATGTATGGGGAAGTCCAGACATATCTATCATTAAATTTCGGTTTCAGCAGCTTCGCGTAAACGGCTAATTGTACTTTTCGCCTCTTTGAGTAGGTCATTCCAATCATCAGGAGGATGACCGGTCTCCAGCATTTTTCTAAAGACTCTATAAGCGTCTGTACTACTCTCATAAGCTCGCTTAGAGTTTTCATCATTGACCCAAGCGAAAAGAATTATTTTACCTTCTTGATGATATCGAAAAAACAGTCGATACTGCTGAAAAAACTTGGCTCTAAACCAGTGTTTGTAATCGTCTCCAAGCGCAGTTCCCTGTCGATACTCACTGCGAGTTGGGTCTTGAGGAATAGTATCAAAGGCTAACTTTGCTATGGCAGCTAGACGCTTTGTCACATTTTTCCTTTTATAATCTTTAGGAAACTTGTGACGCAGCTCTTCAACCTGCGTCACAAGTTCTTCAAACTGTTCAAGGAACAGAGGATGAGCAAATATGTTCCATCCATTAATTATTAGGGGCTGATCTATAGACAACCTTATTCGTCCTCATCCAGAAGTGGTGCATCAAAATCCAGATCAACGCCGGAGACCAAGTATTGAACATGATTGACTAGGTTAGAACTAATTGCCTGTATATGTTGAGGGTTCTGTTCCATATCTTGTGCAAGAAAATTCAGAAATTTCCCAAGCACCGGATCATTTTCTTCTGCCCCGTCAGCCCTGGAAATCCATACTTTGCCGTCGGGCTGTATGTTGTAGCAGATTTTATCGCGCTTATTCAAGCCAAGGGCTTTGCGAACGGAATCGGGAATTGTAGTCTGATAGCGATCGGTAAGAGTGGATTCTGGCCATGGAGCCATCGTTGCAGCCATTGCGACCTCTCAGCCTGTTTGTAAAAACATCTTGATGGTAATGCAACTGCATTGTCTCGTCAAGTGTGGAGTGACTAGGTCTACAGCCTAACGGATGCGTTCACCTTAAATGTCGGCAGGATGCCCCCGTTACACCCATAAGGTTGTTGTAATAAACCTACACCTGTCAGCATCTCACACCCCATCTTCCCACTTCCCCCCCGTTGAGTTAGCGGGTTAGGCTTCGATCTGTCAGAATACAAGTATTGAAACAAACCCTTTAAGAGGCTTCATGGTGGAAGTTAAAGTCGTTCCCCCGAAACGCAATTGGGTTCAGACGTGGTGGCAATCTCTGAATTCCTTATCTCGCTTACTGGTGATTGCTCTAGCTGCACCACTTATAGTTCTGAATGCCTGGGCATTATCGGCAATTTTTGGCTATTTTGAATCTTTATTTGTTATTTTACTGATAGCGGCCGTTCTATCTTTTCTCTTGGGTTATCCGGTGACTTGGTTGGAACGTCAGGGATTAAAACGGGGTTTAGCTGCGATCGTGGTTTCCCTGATCACGATTTTAATTTTTGTGGCCGTGGGCATAACCCTAGTTCCCTTAGTCTTCACCCAAGCACAGCAATTTGTCAACAGATTGCCAGAATGGTTAGACTCGGGACAGCGCCAACTGATGCAACTAGATACCAAAATCGACACGATGAATCTACCGATTCCGATCAGTTTCGATGGTGTTATCGCTCAGTTTAACAGTCGTTTAGGGGCAGAATTGCAAATTTTAGCGGGAAGAAGCGTTAATTTAGCCCTTAATCTCACCGTTTTTACCGTGGTGCGAGTGCTTGATGTGCTGCTAACCATTATCCTCACCTTTTATCTGCTTCTCCACAGTCCCGATATCTGGAGGAGTATTATCCAATGGTTGCCCAAACCCGTCCAACAACCGTTTTCCCTAACCCTACGCTTAAGTTTTCAGAATTACTTTGTCGGCCAGGTGATTTGTGCCACCTGCATGGCCCTGGGATTAGTCACGGCATTTTTATCGATTAAAGTTCCTTTTGGTCTTCTATTCGGCCTCTTGATTGGCACCATGGCCTTAATCCCTTTTGGGGGAACTGTCGGCATTGTCACGGTGACAGCTTTACTAGCTTTGCGCGATATTGGTTTAGCTCTGCAAGTTTTAGCCGTAGCTGTAGTGGTGCAGCAAATTGTCGAAAACGGCATTGCTCCCCGAATTTTGGGCAGTGTCACCGGGTTAAATCCCTTTTGGGTGTTGGTTTCGGTCTTGACGGGGGCGCGAGTGGGCGGTTTACTGGGGGTGATTGTCGCGGTTCCCATGGCAGTAATGATTAAGGAAGCTTTGGAGGTTATCCGTCAAGTGACTCCAGAGGAGACAAAATACGGGATAATTAAATCCTCTCTCCCCCTAGAATCAGAATCCTCTAACGAGGTAGTTTCTCGCTGAAGAATGACTGACGGCATCATCTAGGACGATCTGAGCATTAATATTGGCCGGGATAAATCGGCAATTTTCTCGCAGGTTCTTGGCTTTTCTCTCTCGATCGAGTTATGATATCCATATTGGTAGATTAACT
>NZ_JASJFE010000973.1:0-4814 GCF_030067735.1 Microcystis sp. M53598_WE2
TAATCAGGGATAAAGATGAAGATAAATAAATAAATAACTAAATAACTTAAAACTTACAACTGATAAACTTACAACTGATAACTAAATAACTAATTAACTTAAAACTTACATCTGATAACTGATAACTGATAACTGATAAACCATGTGGACTCAAATTGCCCGACATATTGCCCAAACCACGGAAAAACCCTTTGAAATCGAGAAAAGTCATCCCGTTAGTGGTGGCTGCATCAATCAGGGTTATGCTGTCAGTGGCAATGGTTTAATTTATTTCGTTAAGATTAACCAAGCGAACCAAGAGGCCATGTTTGCAGCCGAAGCTTTAGGATTAAAGCAAATTCACGCCACCAAGACTATCAGGGTTCCAGAGCCAATTTGTTGGGGAATTGCCGAGAAATCTAGTTATTTAGTGCTAGAGTGGCTAGAATTCGGCGGTGGCAATAGTCAAAGCTGGGAAAAAATGGGGCAAAATTTAGCTCGTTTACATCAAGTTTCCCTGTCTGATCGCTTTGGTTGGCAGTGTAATAATACCATTGGTTCTACTCCCCAGATTAATACCGTTAGTAACAGTTGGGCGGATTTTTTCGCTCATCAGCGTATTGGCTATCAATTAAGACTTGCAAAGGAGCGCGGCGGCAATTTTCCCGACGAGGATCAAGTTATTCCCGCTATTAGCGAGATTTTGAGTCAGCATCAACCCCATCCCTCCCTCGTCCATGGTGATTTGTGGTCGGGAAATGCGGCCATTACCGTCGATGGGGAACCGGTAATTTTAGACCCGGCCACCTATTGGGGAGACCGGGAGGTAGATTTAGCCATGACGGAACTTTTTGGCGGTTTTCCGGCGGCTTTTTATCGGGGTTATAACGATGTTTTTCCCCTCGATGCTGGTTATCAACAGCGCAAAACTCTTTACAATCTCTACCATATTCTCAATCACTTTAATTTATTTGGTGGTGGTTACGCTTCCCAGGCCAATCGGATGTTACAGGAAATTCTTTAAGGGTTTTACTTGTGAATCTTTACCGAGGATAAGTTATGTCTATTCGAGAAACTACTGTGATTAAAACTCCAGAGACAAAAGTATGGACTGATGCAGAATTTATGGCGTTACCTGACGATGGTAATCGTTACGAATTAGTCAAGGGAGAGTTAACTAATATGGGGAATTCTGGGGCTTTACACGGTTATATTGCCATTATTTTAAGTGCTGCTTTATTCGCTTTAGTAACATCTCGAAAACTAGGGGTATTATTGGACTCCAGCACTGCTTTTACTATGAAAAATGGCAATAAACGTTCTCCTGATATAGCCTTTTTTGCCAAGGACCGTCTGCAAGGATTGGAAGAATTGCCGACGGGTTTTTTAGAAGGTGGGCCCGATTTAGTGGTAGAAATTCTCTCTCCAGGGAATACAGTGGCAGAAATCGAGGACAAAATTGCCGAGTATTTTGCCAATGGTACTCGTTTGCTCTGGGTTATCAGTCCAGGTCAACACTATGTTTTAGTTTATCGTTCCGGGTACGAACCGCAGGGATTATTAACATCAGGAGATTTTTTGGAGGGGGAAGATGTGGTTCCGGGGTTCACTTTTCCCGTGGCTGATTTGTTTCAAAAACTATCTTTTTGACTCTTTCTTCTCAACAAATCGGCTAATAAATCGGCACTGTCACTAATGGCTAGATGAGAAGCTTGTTGAGCCATGGCGGCCAATTTTTCGGGATTAGACCATAAATCGAGGACTAATTCGCTTAAAAACTGAGCAGTTAACTCATTTTGACGGTAAAGATAAGCGGCTTGAGCTTCAGCAAAAACTTGGGCATTATAGAACTGATGGTCTTCGGCAGCAAAAGGATAGGGAATTAAAATCGAAGGCGTACAAGTGATCGCTAATTCTGTTAAAGTGCTGGCACCGGAGCGACTGATAGCCAGATTAGCTCTTTGCCATAATCCTGCCATATTGTCGTAAAAAGGCTGGGAAAAATAGTTAGAATGGCGCAAACTATCCGCTTCGGGGTCGTTTTCTCCCGTGAGATGCACGATATAAATGCCTTTTTCTAACCATTGGGGAGCGCTTTGTCGCACAAGTTGATTAAGAGCCACGGCCCCTTGAGAACCACCGGCAACGACAATTAAAAAAGCATCCTCTGGAATCGGTAAATCTAGGGACTGGGGAATGAGAAACTGCTCCCGTACTGGTGTACTAACCCAAGTGGTGCGAGTGCCGGGTAAATAGCTGGCGGTTCCCTGAAAACCGAGGGCAACCGTATCGCACCAGCGACCGAGAACTTTCGTGACTTTGCCCGGTATGTAGTTAGATTCGTGTAGGATGACGGGAATATTGGCTAAACGAGCCGCTAAAATGGTCGGGCCCGCGATATAACCCCCGGTGGTAAAAACTGCCGCTATCTGACGTTTTTTGATTAAACTACGCACTTGCCAAATGGCCCGCAGTTGACTGAACAGAATCTTGAGAGTTTTTAACCCCAAACGGGTTTGAAATCCCTCAATGGGGATGGTGTGCAGGGGATAGGTTTTTGGAACTAAGGACTGTTCGAGACGGTCTGGAACTCCTAACCATTCAATCTCGTAATCCGGCAAGCGCTCGGCCAGGGCCAAAGCGGGAAATAAATGACCACCAGTACCACTAGCGGCAATCAGTAGACGGGTTGGAGTGCGTGCCATAATTCGAGAGAGGGGAAATTCAGCCCTAGAATGAAATAATCTACCATAGTTATTGATCGATCCTTACACAAACTATCACTAATGCGTAACTTGAACACGATCCCCGATAAATTTTTTCGTCAATCCCTCAATTTTTCCCTATCGTTGCTGTTAGGTTTGGGGTTAACTTTCACCCTCGCTACCGGTTTGCGGGCCGAAAAGCCAGAAACTGCTCCGGCTAATTTAAAAACGCTTATCTCCAAAATCGAAACGGCGGCTAATGAGCGAGATATCAAGCAATTAATGGAGTTTTATAGCCCGAAATTTACTAACTCCGATGGCTTGACCTACGAAAAAACTAAAAAGGCTTTAACTCATTTTTGGGAACGTTATAACAATCTAGAATACACCACTACTCTCGAATCTTGGAGTCGTTCCGGGGACAAGTTAACGGCCAATACAATTACTAAAATTACCGGGACGGGAAAGGTGCAGGGACGAGTGGTGGGAATGAATGCTACGATTCGTTCTCGTCAACAATTTCAAGGGAATAAACTGGTTTATCAGGAGATTTTAAGCGAGAGAGTCGAGTTAAGCACCGGCAAAAATCCCCCCAGTATTCAAGTGAGAATTCCCGAAAGGGTGAAAGTGGGTGAAGAATTTGATTTTGATGTGATTGTCCGCGAACCTTTGGGGGATGATTTATTGGCCGGAACGGCGATCGATGAGAAAGTAGATATTGAGCGTTATATTAATACAAAGCCTCTAGAATTGGAATTATTACAGTCCGGCGGTTTATTTAAGCGGGTAAAAGCGCCGGCAACACCGGAAAATCGCTGGTTATCGGCGATTTTAATCCAAGGCGATGGGATTGTTGTCGTTACTCAACGGGTTAAGGTAGAAAAGTAATTTTTATCTAAGTAGGGTTTGCTGAAAAAGCTTGTTGGTGGGGTGTGGGGTGTAGGGTGTAGGGTGTGGGGTGTAGGGTTTTATTCCCCCCGTTCACTCCAATGGCTGGCACTTTCATGCAATTTAATCCTTATTTTTGCCGTTTTTGAACCCTCAAAAATTAATTATGCAAGAGGTTTAATAAATACTCTGATTAAGCATAGAGGTGGGAAACATCGCTCGTCCATACTTTAAATTTTGTTAAATTTACTTGACCAAAAGAAGTTGTTAGGGAAGCATCGACGGCATCTAAGCCGCGAGTCATTAAAATCCGCCCGATTCTGGGGGTGTTATGACGAGCATCAAAGGTGTACCATTGATGGTCTAAATAAACTTCAAACCAAGCACTAAAATCCATCGGTAGAGGTTGGGGAGAAATACCGATATCTCCGAGATAGCCGGAGGCATAACGGGCGGGAATATTTAGGCAACGGCAAAAAGTCAAAGCTAGATGGTTAAAATCGCGACAAACCCCCGTTCTTTCCCGATAGACATCATAGGCGGTTTTTGTCACCCGCGCGTATTCGTAACCAAAACGAATGTGACTATGAACCCAATCACAAACCGCTTGTACCCTTGCCCAACCGGGGGGAGTTTGTCCGAAAAGTTCCCAGGCAATTTCCGAAAGCAAATCTACTTCACAATAACGGCTACTCATTAGGTAGGGAAAAACTTGGGTTGGTAACTCTGCTAAGGGAATTTCTTGGGCATTCCAATTAACGATGTCGGGTTTCCATTCATTCTCGATAACTGCTTCATTGTGAATGCGAATCTGTCCGTCGGGTAAAATTAGACGACTGGTTCGATTACCGAAGCTATCTAAAAATTCTTCTATTTTTGTTGCCGGTTCCACCTGCAAATTTTCCGATTGTCTAACTTGATCTAAAATTGAGGGGTGTAGATAAAGTTTTAACAACATGACCACGGGTAAGGGGGCATCAAAGCCAAATTCATAACCAACATGGATTAACATTAGGACTCCTATCTAAATGAAATTTTGTCAGGATTGGTAGAGATGAAACGCCAATAATCGCCAGACTGAAAAAAGTTGGGACCGACTACTTAGGGGCTGCTGAAAAAGTTTTTCGTGGGGGCAGGGTGTGGGGTGTGGGGTGTGGGGTGTGGGGTTTTACCCATTTTCAGGTGGTCAATTACCTAATTTTCAGGGAAAAAATCCCTAAATTTTCCCCCCAATCACTCCAA
>NZ_JASJFE010001075.1:0-2182 GCF_030067735.1 Microcystis sp. M53598_WE2
AGGGGGTTGGGAAGTGGGGAAGTGGGGAAGTGGGGAAGTGGGGAAGTGGGGGAGTGGCAAGAATAAATAAAAGCAATCTCCTGACGACCGACTCCTGACGACCGACTCCTGACGGCTAAAAAACTGATAACTGATAACTGATAACTGATATTAGGTTCCGGAAGTCCAGGAGTTGATATATTCTAATTGGGCTTCGGTGAGAGTATCGATTTCAATACCCATGGCTTGCAGTTTCAAGCGGGCGATTTCTTGGTCTAATTCGTAGGGAATTGAGTAGATGCCGGGGGCTAATTTACCTTTATTTTTAACCAAGTATTCTACACCGATCGCTTGGTTAGCGAAACTCATATCCATAACGGCGCTAGGATGACCTTCGGCGGCTGCCAGGTTAACTAGGCGACCTTCCCCGATAACAACGACGGATTTACCGCTTTTTAGTCTATATTGTTGGGTAAAGTTGCGAACTTCCTTGACATTATCGGCTTTTGCGCCTAAAGCTTGCAGGTCGATTTCAATATCAAAGTGACCGGAGTTGGAAACAATCGCCCCATCTTTCATCAGGTCAAAATGTTCGGCCCGGATAACGTGCTTGTTACCGGTAACGGTGATGAAGATATCGCCTTCTTTAGCGGCTTCATCCATGGGCATAACCCGGAAACCGTCCATCGCCGCTTCAATGGCACGCACGGCGTTAATTTCGGTGACAATTACATTAGAGCCTAAACCTTTGGCCCGCATAGCGACACCTTTACCACACCAACCATAACCAGCCACAACCACGGTTTTACCGGCGAGGAGGATATTGGTGGCGCGAATGATACCATCAAGGGTAGATTGACCTGTACCGTAGCGATTATCAAAGAAATGCTTGGTTTCTGCGTCGTTAACGTTCATTGCCGGGAAGGATAACACCCCAGCTTTGAGCATGGCTTGCAAACGGACGATGCCGGTGGTAGTTTCTTCGGTAGTACCGATAATGTCGGGTAATTGGTGACTTCTTTCTTTAACCAGGGTGGCCACTACATCACAACCATCATCGATGATAATCTGGGGTTTGTGATCGAGGGCGATTTGAACGTGACGGTGATAGGTGTCGTTATCTTCCCCTTTGATTGCATAAACGGGGATGCCGTAATCAGCGACTAAACAAGCAGCCACATCATCTTGGGTGGAAAGGGGATTGCTGGCAATTAGTAACGCATCAGCGCCACCAGCTTTTAGTGCGATGGCTAAATTAGCGGTCTCGGTGGTAACGTGACAGCAAGCGACTAAACGCAGTCCAGCAAAGGGTTTTTCGATGGCGTAACGTTCGGCTAATTGACGCAAAACGGGCATTTCCCGACCGGCCCATTCGATGCGCTGTTTGCCGATGGGGGCTAAACTAATATCTTTGATGTCGTATTTCTGTTGAACTGGTGTTGCTACCATAAGGGGTTTTCCTTAAATACAAGCCTCGGCTATTGGTTAATTTAACTTAACATTGTCTGGGGATTTTGGCTAATGTCAAGCTTTTCACCGGTTCTTTATATAGGAAAAAGTTATCAATCCCTCGCTAACCTATCCAGAAATCGGTACATTGTCTCTATTCTGACCGATTATTTAGTACAATTAAACTATCACACAAGCTAAATTAAGCTAGAAATCTCTATCTCGTGATGATAAGATAAACCGATGGGCGAGAAACTGACAGGCGTTAATCCCAAGATAATCCAATGGGCAAGAGAAAGGGCGAGATATTCTCTTGAGTCTGTGGCGGTCAAGTTTAAAAAAGATGTTTCTGTTATCGAGAAATGGGAGTCAGGAGAGGACTTTCCTACCTATAGTCAATTGGAAAAGTTAGCAGAAATATATAAACGTCCTCTCGCTTTATTCTTTTTCCCAGAACCTCCCCTAGAAGCGGAGGAAAAACAAGAATTTAGAACTTTGCCAGACTTTGAAATCGAAAACCTGGCCGCCGATACTATCTATGCTTTACGACAAGCAAAAGCGATGCAATTGTCGCTACAGGAAATTAATAATGGTATTAATCCTAGTACCAAGAAAATCTTTCAGGATATTGCGGTTAGCTCTAGTGATGATTTAAGGATATTAGCCGAACAGATCAGAAATTATTTAAACATTACTCTAGAAGAACAACTGACCTGGAATGATCGGGAAACTGCCTTAAAAAAATGGCGTAGTG
>NZ_JASJFE010000139.1:0-4094 GCF_030067735.1 Microcystis sp. M53598_WE2
CTCGCCGCCGCCGTTTTGAAGGGTTGACGGTGGGGTAAAGGTTCGGTTTTTTTCGTAATTATCGATCCCTGAATGCGATTAAGAATTGTTTGCAAGTTGGGATTGAGATTTTCTGTGGCAAAAAGAGCGAATCCCGAAGTGGGAAGATTACGAATAAATTGTAGTTGATCGATCGTGACTTGATCGGGTACTTTTAACAGACGGATACCGGGTATAATCAGAGCATTTCCTGCAATTTGGCGATCAAATAAAGACTTGGTTTTATCTTCTAAAGTCCCTGTATCGAGAGCATAAGTCATTAAAAATATCAGGTCTATCCATTGATTTTGTCCCCATTCTTCCCAGTTTTGTTGAATACGATATAATCGTTCTTTTTGTTCTAGGGGAAACACCGCCGCCGACATTTTTAAGTGGGGGCGAATCTGTTTTAAGCGAGTAGAAACCTGCGAGACAAAAGTATCAACCTGACGGATTTTAAAGCTAGTCCATTGTTCCCATAAAGCACCCCGGGGATTTAACGTAATTGGATCAACTCCCGTCATTTGTTTAAATAACCAGCGGCCGGATTTACCATAACCATAGGTTTGATTAGAATCTTGACTCTGGAAGGGATAGCGAATATAATCTAACTGCAAGCCATCCACATCATAATTCTTGACAATTTCCTCGTAAAGAGATAAAAGATAGTTCTGTACCTCGGGATTAGCAGGATCAAAAAAGGCCTTTTTCATGCCTTGACTGTAATCAAAAGAACCACCACTTTTATTAGTTGCCCCCCAATCGGGATTACGGGATAAAACCGGACCTAGATAATCTAATGGTTGCTCTAATACTTTATTATGAGCTTGATTAGCCGCCGCAAAAACCCACACCCAGGCGTGGATTTCCATATTGCGTTCATGGGCTAATTTAACGGCAACTTTTAGGGGATCCCAACCTCTGGTTAAAGGGTTTTGTTCGGGGGCAACTTGACTGGGATAAATAGTATAACTAGCATTAACTGTCTCGAAAAAGACCACATTAATACCAGCTGCCGCCATGCGATCGAATACTTTAGCTAAATCCTCCTCATTTTTAGCTTCTACGATCGTTCCTCTATCTAACCACATTGCCCGTATTTCTGGTTGGGCAAATTGTCGATTAGTGGGATAATTATCCCAAAGATTTCGCCGCGCTTGTAACCAAAATTCCCGCGCTTGGGTATAGTCCCCCTGAGCGATTAAATTCTGAAAATTATTTAACGATCCTTGGGCATTTTCCAGGGCTAAACGGAATCGTCTGGCTGTATCTGAGGTGGGGGAATTTTTCCCGCGATTATGAAATGCTTGTGCTAAGGATTTATCAGTATTGGATATATTACTGTTGCTGGCCTCTAAAGCTAAGAGAGTCACCCCATAACGCCCGATTAATCCCTGCAATTCCGCCGTCATCTGGCTAATTTGTTGAGGAGTTAGGCTGGCTCTGGGGGGAATTGCCTCGGTACTCGGACTTAATCTCGCCGTTTCACTGGGGGGATTTTCTGAAATCTGCGGTAGAGGGCGACGGGGTGCGATCGCAACGCGCTCGCTACGCGAGATCGCTGTTGGGGTATTATTAATATTATTAACTATTGTTGATTGACCTTGACAATAGGGCGCAATTGTGTTATTAGAAGAACTGCGATTAATGCCGTAGCGTTGCAGGGCGGTTTCTAGCCAAGCACTATCGAGGGCGAGATTAGCGACGGCATCGCTGCCCCAGCGCCAACCGAGAAAGATCGAGTTATTATTGAGGACAACGGCGGGGGGATTGTTGCGCGCCCCCCAGACGGCAACGGTTTGGCTATTAACTCCCGTGGGGATAACCACACCACCGAGGAGACTGCTGGCTAAAGGTTTTTGGTTTTTCAGTTCACCCAAATTAGTCGGCCGCAGGGTGTAAGCTTGGGAGTGGGGATAGGCCCAGTAAGCCCCAAATAGCGATCGCAATTGATGACGCACAGCAGGTTCCGAAAGATTCCCCGCCGGACCGGTGACAATAATTTTACCACCGCGATTAAGCCAACGACTCAAGACATCAGCTTGTAAACCGGAAATAGTCTCGACGTTGGGGATGATTAGAACCTTAATTTTATTTAAATCCGCGTCGCTTTGCCACTGATTACTCTGGAGAATGCAGTAATTAACCCCGACATTTTGCAAACGTTCGGTTATATCTGTCCATTGATTGGCATTTTCTTGACTTTTTAACACTGCCACCGGTGTCGCTAAAACTGGGATCGGCAGCAAGACACCCACACAGGACAAAAGACAGGCAATTAGGGGCTTGTTAAAAAGATGATCAAGATGGAAGGACGATCCCAGCACGTTTTTTCTCTTAATTTTTTGGTTAACTCCTCCTGATTTTACCCAACTTAGCCGAAAAAGAGGATCTTTGGGAACAAAAATTGCGTCTTAGTCGTCGGCAACAGGGTTTTAGGGTGTTGGGGTTTTAGGGTTTTAGTGGAAATTCCCCACTCCCCCATTCCCCCACTCCCCCATCTCCCTACAACTGTAAGGACAATTGCCGAAAGTGAGTGCCGCGATGTTCAAAACTTGGGTATTGGTCAAAACTGGCGCAAGCGGGCGATAATAACACCACTTTAGCCTCTTTTGCCGGTCCTAGTTCAGCCGCGCGTTGAACTGCCCTGTCCATCGTTTCTACACATTCATAATCTTGATAACCTGCTGACTGTAAACGACGGGCAAAATCGGCGGCAGCGTCACCAATAAGCAGCACGGTGGCGACTTTTGCCTTAATTTCAGCGATCCAAGCCCGATCATCCCCTGCTTTCGCTTCTCCCCCCGCGATTAAAATCGCCGGACTCGGGACGGATTGTAAGCCCACTGCGGCGGCATCGTAGTTAGTTGCTTTACTATCATTAATAAAGTCTAGGCCTTTATAGGTACAAACATACTCTAGACGATGGGCAACCCCGGGGAAAGTGGCGATCGCTTCGGTAATGGCTTTTTTCTCGATTCCTGCCAATCTAGCGGCGGCCACAGCCATAAGCAAATTCTGTTGATTGTGACTACCCACCATTTTCAGGAGATTAACCGGGGCAATTAACTCCCCAAAAGCCACGATCCAGTTATCTTGGAGATAAACACCACGACTAGGATCGCCCAAAAGCGCAGCTTTGCCCTGCACAGAAGTCCAATAAGCTTGTTGCCATTGACTAACACCGATTTGACGCAGATAGGGATCATCACCGTTGAGGATTTGGCGATCGCTTCTTTGCAGTAAAGAGGCTTTAATCTGATAATAATTTTCCAGGGTTTGATGACGACTGAGGTGATCGGGGGTAAAAGTTGTCCAGATGCCGATTTTCGGCGATAAATCCCGACTGGACTCGATCTGATAACTACTAATCTCCGCAATAATCCAATCGTATTTATCGGCTTTTAAAGCCAATTCACAGGCAGCATAGCCGATATTACCGCAGGAAGGGGCATTTAACCCCGCTTTTTGAAAAATAGCGGCACAGAGGGCGGTGGTGGTGGTTTTGCCGTTAGTTCCCGTAATACCCAACCAAGGGGAAGATTGCAGATAACGCCAAGCTAATTCTAATTCTCCGATCGTATCGATGCCTTTTTCTCTGGCAGTAATTAAAATCGGGGCATCCCAAGGCACCCCGGGGCTAACCACGATAAGATTAGGCAAGTCCGAAGCCTCTAGACTGAGATTTTGACCAAGATTGACAATAATTCCTTCCCTTTCCAGATTGGTTTTGGTTGCTTGTAAACTGGGAGAATCAGAGCGATCGCTTAATGTCACCTGCCAACCATCCCGTTTTAAGCATCTTGCCGCCGCTATTCCCGATCTTCCCAATCCAATAATCGCCGCTTTCGCCATCTTGTTGCCACTCTACTCAAGAGTCAATTTTTAGCAATCTCTATCCTACTGTGGATTAGGTCGAGTAATAACTAGGGTTTGCGGCAAAAAGTTTTTCGGTGGGGGCAGGGTGTAGGGTGTGGGGTGTAGGGTGTGGGGTGTAGGGTTTTAGCGATTTTGAGGGGGTCAATTACCTAATTTTCAGGGAAAAAGTCCCGGAATTTTCCACCCGATCACTACCA